>NZ_JBEXKG010000131.1:0-21529 GCF_040609555.1 Streptomyces sp. NPDC004658 | reverse complement strand
CACGCACCCGCCGAGCCGGGCAGGACCGCCGAGCCCGGTGAGCCGGTGCCGACGAAGGCGCCGCCGACGCCCCCCGTGACCTCCGCCCCGCCCGAGCCGCCGGCCTCCACTCCGCCACCGCCCGTCTCCGAGCCGCCGTCGGCCGAGCCGTCCTCGTCGGCGCACGAGGAGACGAGCCCGCAGCTCGTCCAGCGGGAGCCCGCGCCGGCGGCGGGCGTGCCGGCGTGAGATCCGCGGGGCGGCCGGCCCGCCGACGCCGGGTGCCACCACCGCGGCGCGGCGGAGCGCCGTTGCGACGGAAAGGCGAGTGTGAGCTGCGCCTCTGCGGCTCGGTTTGCCTTCGGGGGTGGTAGGTGCGTATGGTGGTAGATCGTTTGATCCCATTTGCCCGGCGCCACCACAGAGCGCGCCGTGTGGCGCGTACTCTCCTTTGCCGTGGCGGACCGCATTGAGGCGGTCGTGAGCGATTCACGGAGTTGACGGGCGCGTGCCGAAGAGACTCCGGAAGGTTTCGCATTCGCATGTCCGTGTCCAGCACCGACCAGATCGTCGTGTCCGAGAACGAGATCGAGATCGAGAACACCACCGAGATCGACAACGTACTCGTCGACGAGACGACCGAGGTCACCGAGGCCCCCGAGGCCGCTGACACCCCCCAGTCCCCCCAGACCCCCCAGATCACCTTCGCCGACCTCGGCCTCCCCGAGGGCATCGTGCGCAAGCTCGCACAGAACGGTGTGACGACCCCCTTCCCGATCCAGGCCGCGACCATCCCGGACGCCCTGGCCGGCAAGGACATCCTCGGCCGTGGCCGCACCGGCTCCGGCAAGACCCTCTCCTTCGGCCTGCCGACCCTGGCCCAGCTGGCCGGCGGCCGCACCGAGAAGAAGCGGCCCCGCGCCGTCATCCTCACCCCGACCCGCGAGCTGGCCATGCAGGTCGCCGACGCCCTCCAGCCGTACGGCGACGTCCTCGGCCTGAAGATGAAGGTCGTCTGCGGCGGCACCTCGATGGGCAACCAGATCTACGCCCTGGAGCGTGGCGTCGACATCCTCGTCGCCACCCCGGGCCGGCTGCGCGACATCATCAACCGCGGCGCCTGCTCCCTGGAGGACGTGCGGATCGCCGTCCTGGACGAGGCCGACCAGATGTCCGACCTGGGCTTCCTGCCCGAGGTCACCGAGCTGCTCGACCAGGTTCCGGCCGGCGGCCAGCGGATGCTCTTCTCCGCCACGATGGAGAACGAGATCCAGACCCTCGTCGACCGCTACCTCGACAAGCCCGTCTCCCACGAGGTGGACGCGGCCCAGGGCGCGGTGACGACCATGTCGCACCACATCCTCATCGTGAAGCCCAAGGACAAGGCGCCGGTCACGGCCGCGATCGCCTCCCGCAAGGGCCGCACGATCATCTTCGTCCGCACCCAGCTGGGCGCCGACCGCGTCGCCGAGCAGCTGCGCGAGGCCGGCGTGAAGGCCGACGCGCTGCACGGCGGCATGACCCAGGGCGCCCGTACCCGCACCCTGGCCGACTTCAAGGACGGCTACGTCAACGTCCTGGTCGCCACCGACGTCGCCGCGCGCGGCATCCACGTCGACGGCATCGACCTGGTCCTCAACGTGGACCCGGCCGGCGACCACAAGGACTACCTGCACCGCGCGGGCCGTACCGCCCGGGCCGGCCGCACCGGCACGGTCGTGTCGCTCTCCCTGCCGCACCAGCGGCGCCAGATCTTCCGCCTGATGGAGGACGCCGGCGTCGACGCGGCCCGCCACATCATCCAGGGCGGCGCCGCCTTCGACCCGGAGGTCGCCGAGATCACCGGCGCCCGCTCCATGACCGAGGTCCAGGCCGAGTCCGCCGCCAACGCCGCCCAGCAGGCCGAGCGCGAGGTCGCCCAGCTCACCAAGCAGCTGGAGCGCGCCCAGCGCCGCGCGACCGAACTGCGCGAGGAGGCCGACCGGCTGGTCGCCCGCGTCGCCCGCGAGCGCGGCGACGACCCGGAGGCGGCCGTGGCCGAGGCCCAGGCGACGGCGGCTGAGCAGCTCGCCGTGGCCGAGGAGCCCGCGGAGCGCGAGACCGAGCGCGAGGAGCGTCCGGCGGCCTCGGCACCGTACGAGCGCCGGGAGCGGCGCGGCTTCGACCGCGACCGTGGCTTCGAGCGTCGTGACGACCGCCGGGACGACCGGGGTGGCCGTGGCTTCGAGCGCCGCGAGGACCGTCGGGACGACCGTCGGGACGAGCGCGGTGGCCGTGGTTTCGAGCGTCGTGACGACCGCCGGGACGACCGGGGTGGCCGTGGTTTCGAGCGCCGTGACGACCGTCGTCCCTTCGACCGCGACCGGGACCGCGACCGTGGCTTCGACCGCCGCGACGACCGCCGTGACGACCGTCGGGACGACCGGGGTGGCCGTGGCTTCGACCGTCGTGACGACCGTCGGGACGACCGCGGTGGCCGTGGTTTCGAGCGTCGTGACGACCGGGGCGAGCGCCGTCCGTTCGACCGTGACCGGGGTGGCCGTTCCTTCGACCGCCGTGACGACCGGGGCGGCTTCCGCCGGGACGAGCGCGGTGGCCACCGGGGCAGCGACCGTCCGTTCAACCGCGACCGCCGTGACGACCGCCCGGGCTTCCGGTCCGCCGGTCACGACCGCCCCTACGGCCGTCGTGACGACCACCGCGGCACCGGCTCCTTCGGCCGCCGCGAGGACAAGCCGCGCTGGAAGCGCAACGGCTGACACGCCATCGGCCGACACCACTCCGGCCGGCACCGCATCGGCTGACGGCCCCAGTGGCTGACGCCGGGTGAGACGCGGCGAGGGCCCGTACGACACCGTTCGTACGGGCCCTCGCGCGTGCCCGGGGCATCGATTTCCGGTCACCGAGTGACGCATGTCACGCCCCCGGGAAGGGAATTGCTGGGGGCATGACAGATGACGTGAGCGCCGGTGGCCTGTCGGACGAGGAACGGCTGGCCCAACTCGGCTACACCCAGGTCCTCGCCCGCCGCATGTCGGCGTTCTCCAACTACGCCGTCTCCTTCACGATCATCTCGGTGCTGTCCGGCTGCCTGACCCTGTACCTCTTCGGCATGATCACCGGCGGCCCCGCGGTGATCACCTGGGGCTGGGTGGCGGTGGGCCTGATGACGCTGTTCGTCGGCCTGTCGATGGCCGAGATCTGCTCGGCCTACCCGACCTCGGCGGGCCTGTACTTCTGGGCGCACCGCCTGGCGCCCCCGCGTTCGGCGGCGGCCTGGGCCTGGTTCACGGGCTGGTTCAACGTGCTGGGGCAGGTGGCGGTGACCGCCGGCATCGACTTCGGCGCGGCCTCCTTCCTCGGCGCCTGGCTGAACCTCCAGTTCGGCTTCCGGGTGACCCCCGGCCGCACGGTGCTGCTGTTCGCGGCGATCCTCCTCCTGCACGGTCTGCTGAACACCTTCGGCGTCCGGATCGTCGCGTTCCTGAACAGCGTGAGCGTGTGGTGGCACGTCCTCGGTGTCGCGGTCATCGTCGGCGCGCTGGCGTTCGTCCCGGACCACCACCAGTCGGCGTCCTTCGTCTTCACGCGCTTCGTCAACGAGACCGGCTGGGGCAGCACCCCGTACGTGGTGCTCCTGGGTCTGCTGATGGCCCAGTACACCTTCACCGGCTACGACGCCTCGGCCCACATGACCGAGGAGACCCACGACGCGGCCACCGCGGGCCCGAAGGGCATCGTCCGCTCCATCTGGACGTCGTGGATCGCGGGCTTCGTCCTCCTGCTGGGCTTCACCTTCGCCATCCAGTCGTACGACGGGGCCCTCACGTCCCCCACGGGCGCACCGCCCGCCCAGATCCTCCTCGACGCCCTCGGCGCCACGGCCGGCAAGCTCCTGCTGCTGGTGGTGATCGGCGCCCAGCTCTTCTGCGGCATGGCCTCCGTCACCGCCAACAGCCGCATGATCTACGCCTTTTCGCGGGACGGCGCGCTGCCCTTCTCCCACCTCTGGCACACGGTCAGCCCGCGCACCCGGACCCCGGTGGCGGCCGTCTGGCTGGCCGCGCTCGGCGCCCTGGCCCTGGGGCTGCCGTACCTGATCAACACCACGGCCTACGCGGCGGTGACGTCCATCGCGGTGATCGGCCTGTACATCGCGTACGTCATCCCGACCTTCCTCCGCGTCCGCAAGGGCCCCGCGTTCACCCCCGGCCCCTGGCACCTGGGCCGCTGGTCCCGCCTCATCGGGGTGGTGTCGGTGACCTGGGTGCTGGCCATCACCGTCCTGTTCATGCTCCCGCAGGTCTCGCCGGTCACCTGGAAGACGTTCAACTACGCCCCGGTCGCCGTCCTGGTCGTCCTCGGCTTCGCGGCGACCTGGTGGCTGGCCTCGGCCCGCCGCTGGTTCCTCGCCCCGCGCCCCGCCGCCGCCCCCATCCCGGCCGAAAAGTGACCATCCCCCCGCTCCGGCGTCATCCGACGCGGCCGTGTCCCCGATACCCGATCGGCGACACGGCCTCGTCCGGCTATGCTCGGACAGGCAACATCGCACGGGCCGTTAGCTCAATTGGCAGAGCAGGGGACTTTTAATCCCTTGGTTGTGGGTTCGAGTCCCACACGGCCTACCGTCCGCAGGCGCGGGGGCGACGCCCCCCGCGTGCTGCGGCACAGCGCCCGGGACGGCCGAAGCCGTCCCGGGCGCTGTCGCGTTCGCGGGCCTGTTTCCGGGACGCCCGTGCCGGCCCCCGCGCCCCCTCCGCCGTCAGTACCGCTGCGCCTTGACCAGTTCGGCGGTCAGGTGGGGCTCGGGAGGCTTGTGGCTGATGGCGTAGCGCTCCGCCTTCTGCCCCGGCTTGACGTTCTGCGCCCCCACGACGACGGTCTCCACGACCTTGCCGTGGGAGTCGCTGAAGTCCACCTGCACCGCGAAGGAGGCGGGCTTGTCGGTGCGGTTGGTCATCGTGACCAGGAGGGCGCGCACGTTGTGGGTCTGGGACAGGGGGACGCCCACCATGGAGACGTCGTTCGTCGCGTTGCCGCGTCCCCTCACCTTGGCGAGCTGCTTCTTCGCCTCCGCGCGGGCGCGCTCGCTCTCCGCGGACACGGAGGCCTCGAACTCGGAGGCGCGGGCGGAGGCCGACGAGGCCGCGGCGGAGGCCGAGGCGCTGGCCTCCGCCTTCTTCGACTCCGCCCAGGACGACATGCCCGACGGCGCGGTGCCGGAGAAGCTCGACGTGGCGGGCGCGGTGGGGGTGGGCGTGAAGGTGCCGGCCCCGCCGTTGCCGTTGTCGGTACCGCAGGAGGCCACGGCCAGCACACCGGTGAGCGCCGCGCCCACGCCGTACACGACGGGTCTCAGGCGCGGGCGTGCGGTGCGGGACGGCGCGGCGTCCTGGCCGGTCATGGTGGGTTCCGACACGGCGACCTCCACGGTGATGCGGGCACGGGCCCGGTCAGTCCTGGTACAGACCAGAAATATGGTCATACAAGGTGAGGTGATGCGCGATTCGGTACGAAGTGGTGCCGGTGGTGCCGGGAGGCTCGCAGCACCCGCGCCACCTCGCGGAAGGCCCGGGGTGAGCCGGACCCGCCGGACGGCGAGTGGGAGGCAACCGGGTGTGTCCGGGCGGGGGGCGCCCCCCCGCGCTACCGCGCCCCGTAAGCCCTGAGGAACGCGCTCACCCCGGCCCTGAGCAGGTGGTCCGTCTCCGCTTCCGGCAGGGGCAGGACGCCGTAGTGGGTCGTCTGGACGATGTGGTGCGAGATCAGGGCCGCGAAGTGGCCGGCGGCGACGGCCGCGTCGCCGTGGAGGTTCAGCAGACCGGCGTCCTCCAGGTGGGCCATCGCCTCGGCGAGGGCCCGGCCGACCGGTTCCGGGCCGGCCTCGTGCCAGGCCTTGAGGACCTCGGGCGGGACGTGGTCGGCCTCCGCGTGGATGTGCCGGACCAGGGCGAAGTGGTTCGCGTAGTCGGTCATGAGCCTGTGGAAGGCACGGGCCAGCAGGACCAGGTCGCGTTCCAGGTCGTCGGGGTGCGGCGGGCGCTGCGGGTCCAGGACGGCGTGCAGGCAGGCCAGTTGGGCGTCCCGGACCTCGCTCGACGTCCAGGTCACGACCGTCCGGAAGAGCTGGGCCTTGCCGCCGGGGAAGTGGTTGTAGAGCGTGCGGGTGGACACGCCGGCCGCGGCGGCGAGCGCGTCGACCGAGGCGCGGGCGTAGCCCTCGCGGCCGAAGACCGTGCAGGCCGCGCTCGCGATGGCCATCTGCTTCTGGAGTCTGCGGGGTGACACCTCGCCCCGCGCCCGCTCCAGCCGGGACTCGTTCGTCTCGCCCACGCCTGTGGTCCCTTCCGTCGTGACCAGCCCACTCTAACCGAGTTACAACGGCCGTTGTACTTCTTACAACGATCGTTGTACTTTTCTGGCGGGGCGGTCGCCGGAAGCGACCGCCGCCCAGCTCGCATCGCAGAAGGGGGACAGCTGTGTCCGTTTCCGATCCGCTCCGCGTCACCGTCATCGTCGGCAGCGTGCGGGAGGGCCGCCGGGGGAGGGCCGTCGCCGACTGGTTCCTCGCCACCGCCGCCACCGCCGACCCGGGCCTCGACCTCGACGTCATCGACCTCGCCGGCGTGGACCTGCCGCTGGTGCTGCCCGGGTGGGGCGGCACCCCGAGCCCCGAGGCCGCCGCCGCGCTGAAGGAGGTGTCACCGCGGCTCGCCGCCGCCGACGCGTTCGTGATCGTCACGCCCGAGTACAACCACAGCTTCCCGGCGGCCCTGAAGAACCTCATCGACTGGCACCACCGGGAGTGGCAGGCCAAGCCGGTCGGCTTCGTGTCGTACGGCGGTCTCGGCGGCGGGCTGCGCGCGGTGGAGCAGCTCCGGCTGGTCTTCGCCGAACTGCACGCCGTGACCGTGCGCGACTCGGTCAGCCTGCACGGCCCCTGGTCCGGCCTGGGCGAGGACGGGCTTCCGCGGGACGCCGACGTGTGCGCGGGTGCGGCCAAGGGCATGCTCGGCCAGCTCACCTGGTGGGGCCGGGCGCTGCGGACCGCACGCGCCGACCGGCCCTACGCGGGCTGAGAGGCGGCTGCGATGAGCATCCCCCTGCCGGACCGGGGAGCGGAGCGATGAGCGGTCTGCGCCCCACCGGACCCGTCCGGCCCGCCTCGGCCGGTGCGGCGGGCCCGGCCGGCGCCTCCCCGGCCGCCCTCCACCGGGTCGTCACCGTCGTCGTCCTCGGCACGATCATGTCCGTGCTCGACATGACGATCGTCAACGTCGCGCTGCGCCGCCTGTCGGAGTCCTTCGGCGCCCCGCTGGAGACCATCCAGTGGACCGCGACCGCCTACACGCTCGCCCTCGCCGCGGTCATCCCGACCGCCGCCTGGGCGATGGGCCGCATCGGTGCCAAGCGGACGTACGTCACCGCGCTCGCCCTGTTCACGCTGGGCTCGCTGCTCGCCGCCTGCGCCTGGGACGCGGGCAGTCTCATCGCGTTCCGCGCGGTGCAGGGGCTGGGCGGCGGTCTGCTCCAGCCGGTCGGCATGGCGATGGGCATGCGGGTCGCGGACCGGGCCCGGCTCGGCCGGGCCATGGGCCTGCTGGGGCTGCCCGTCCTGATCGGCCCGGTCGCCGGTCCGGTGCTCGGCGGCTGGCTGGTCGACGCCGCGTCCTGGCACTGGATCTTCCTGGTCAACCTGCCCGTCGGCGCCCTGGCCCTGGTCCTCGCGGCCCGTCTGCTGCCGAAGGACGTCCCCGACTCCGGCGGCCGGGACCTGCCCCGGCTGGACGTCCCCGGTCTGCTGACGCTCTCGCCCGGTCTGGCGCTGCTCCTGTACGGCCTGGCCCGGGGCGGTGAGCGCGGGGACTTCACGGCACCCGGCGCGCTGCTGCCGACGCTCGCCGGCGCCGTGCTCGCGGCGGTCTTCGTACGGCGGGCGCTCAGCGTCCGCGCGCCGCTGCTGGACCTGCGGCTGCTGCGGGACCGTACCTTCGCCGCCGGCGTCGGCACGCTCGCCCCGTTCACCTGCGGCTACTTCGGGTCGATGCTGCTCGGACCGCTGTACTGGCAGCAGGAGCGGGGCCTGGGCGCGACTGCGGCCGGATTGCTCGGGGCGCCGGTCGGTCTCGTGGTCGGTACGACGATGCAGATCGCGGCCCGGCGCATCGACACGGCGGTACCGCGCCGGCTGATCACGGCGGGCTGCGCGGTGGCCGCCGTCGGAATGGGGCTGCTGGCGTGGCAGACCGGCACGGCGGGGGTCGCGCCGTGGCGGATCGTCGTCGCGGGCACGGTGATGGGCGTCGGCGCCGGGATGACGCTGATGCCGGCGATGACCACCGCGACCCGCGGCCTGTCCCCGGACCGGCTGGCCGGGGCGAGCACCGCGTTGAGCATCAACGCCCAGCTCGCCGCGTCGGTCGGTACGGCCCTGCTGTCGGTGGTGCTGGGCGCGGCGGGCTCGTCCCCGGCCGGCTTCCGGCTCGCCTACGCGGTGGCGGCGGCGCTGCTCGCCGTGGCCGTGTGCTCGGCGCTCCGGCTGCCCGGCCGCCCCGCGGACGACAGGTCCTGACCGGCCGTCAGCTCGGTCAGTTCGGCCAGCGGGAGCGTGTGCTGGGTGTGGAGCACCTTCGCGCGCAGGTAGCGGACGTTGTGGGCCGTGGTGAAGACACCGGTCGGCACCCGGTCCCGTACCGCGATGCCCAGCGAGCGCAGCTGTCCGGCCTTGTCGGGGTTGTTGGAGAGCAGGTCCAGCTCGGTGATGCCGAGGGCACCGAGCATCTGGGCGGCGGCCGTGTAGTCGCGGGCGTCCTCGGGCAGGCCGAGGGCGGCGTTCGCCGCGTAGGTGTCGAGCCCCTCGTCTTGGAGGGCGTAGGCGTCGAGCTTGTTGTAGAGGCCGATGCCCCGGCCCTCCTGGCGGAGGTACAGCAGGACGCCGCCGCGGGCGGCGATGCGCTCGACCGCCTCGCGCAGCTGCGGTCCGCAGTCGCAGCGGGCCGAGCCGAAGACGTCCCCGGTCAGGCACTCGGAGTGCAGGCGCACCAGCGGGACCGGGCCGGGTTCGCCGAGGACGACGGCGAGGTGCTCCAGGCCGTCGGTGAGGCCGTGGAAGGTGACGAGTTCGGCGTCGGCGCTGTAGCCGTCGGCGAAGCGCAGCGGTACCCGGACGCGGGCGCGCGGGGTGGCGGCGGGGATGTCGGGCATGCGGGTCCTCCGGGACAGTTGCTTCAGATTTGAAGCAGCGGTTCGCAGGGGACCCTACCTCTGCTTAAAAGTTAAAGCAATTGGCGCGGGGCCGGAGGGGTCGCTCACGAAGGCGCCGGCGACGAGCAGGAGGAACGGCGCCGCCAGGGGACGTCGTCGGTGCCGGACGCGTCGTCCTCGCCCTGGAGCCCGCGCGCGATCCCCGTGCAGATCTCCTCCAGCTGCCCCACCTGCTCCGGGGTGAGCCGGTCGAACAGGGTGCTGCGGACCGTCTCGACATGCCCGGGTGCCGTACGCTCCAGGACGGCCGTCCCCTCCTCCGTGAGCACCGCCAGCGAGCTGCGCTTGTCCCAGCGGCAGTTCTCCCGGCGCACCAGGCCGTCCCGCTCCAGCCGGGTCACCACGTATGTCAGCCGGCTGCGGGTGATCTTCAGCGTCTCGGCGAGATCGGTCATGCGCAGCCGCCGCTCGGGGGCCTCGGAGAGATTGGCCAGCACCGAGTAGAACAGGTGCGGCATGCCGCCCTCCTGCTGGAGCTGCCGGTCGATCGCGTCCTCCAGGAGGCGGGAGGCGGCCATGTAGGCGCGCCAGGCGCGCTGCTCGTCGGGGGTGAGCCAGCGGGTCGTCATGCCGCCAGTGTAAGTTGTTTAAAACTTGAACCAAGACCGTTCGCGCGGACGAGTCCGCCCGTCCCGTGCCACCCTGTCCGCCTCCGGAAGAGAGGGCGCCGATGCCCCTGCCGTACGTGCTGCTGTCCGCCGCCGTCTCCCTCGACGGCTATCTGGACGACACCGGCCCCGAGCGCCTGCTGCTGTCGAGCCCGGCCGACTTCGACCGGGTCGACGCGGTACGGGCCTCGGTCGACGCGATCCTCGTCGGCGCCGGCACGATCCGCGCCGACAATCCCCGCCTGCTGGTGAACTCGGCCGAGCGGCGCGCGGCCCGGGTCGCGGAGGGCAGGCCGGAGTACCCGCTGAAGGTCACGGTCACCGCCACCGGCGACCTCGACCCGGAGGCCAACTTCTGGCACACCGGCGGCGACAAGATCGTCTACAGCACCGACCGGGGCGCCGAGCGCGCCGCCCGCCTCCTCGGCCGCACCGCCGACGTCGTCCCGCTCGGCCCCGCCCTGCACTGGCGGGCCCTGCTGGAGCACCTGCACGACGTGCGCGGCGTCGGCCGCCTGATGGTCGAGGGCGGCGGCACGGTCCACACCCAGCTCCTGCACCAGGGTCTCGCCGACGAACTCCAGCTGGTCCTCGCCCCGCTGTTCGTCGGCGACCCCGCGGCCCCGCGCCTGTTCGGGCCCGGGGCCTACCAGCCCGGACGGCTGCGCCTGCTCGACACCCGCCGGATCGAGGACGTCGTGCTCATGCGGTACGCGCCCACGGCACCCGGCACCGGGGAGGTCGCCACGGCCGCCGACCGCCACTGGCTGCGGACCGCCTGCGAGCTGGCGGCGCTGTGCCCGCCGTCGGAGACGGCGTTCAGCGTCGGCGCGGTGGTCGTCGCCGCCGACGGCACGGAGCTGGCCCGGGGCCATTCACGGGAGGGCGCCGATCCCGTCGTGCACGCGGAGGAGGCGGCTCTCGCGAAGATCGACGCGGGCGATGCGCGGCTGGCCGGTGCCACGGTGTACAGCAGCCTGGAGCCCTGCGCCCGGCGCGCGTCCCGGCCGGCGCCCTGCGCCGAGCTGATCCTGCGGGCAGGGGTGCGGAGGGTGGTCACCGCGTGGCGTGAGCCGGACACCTTCGTCCACGCGGCCGACGGGACGGGGCTGCTTGTCGCCGGAGGTGCGCGGGTCGTGGTGCTTGGCGAGCTGGAGGAGCTCGCCAAGGCGCCGAACGCCCACTTGCTGTGAGCGCCGGCCCGTCCGCCGGGGGCGCCTGGTGGGCGGGCCGGAAACGGCTCAGGGCCCGGAATCCAGTGGATTCCGGGCCCTGACCCTTCAGTAGCGGGGACAGGATTTGAACCTGCGACCTCTGGGTTATGAGCCCAGCGAGCTACCGAGCTGCTCCACCCCGCGTCGTTGTGACTCCAGTGTACGCCATGCGCGGGACCGCTCGCACACCCCTTTCGGTCCACCCCGGTCGCCGCCCGCCCCGGGGCCCGGAAACCTGGAGGTACGTCGGACAAGTGGGAGACACGCGGTGCGCCCTGGAAAGGTGGAGGAGAGCCCGTACGCCAGGGCGGGCGGCCGGCTCCCCGGCGATCCCGTGCCCGACCCGGGCCTCGGCGACGAGCCGGTGCCGGTGCGTGCCCGCCGCCGCCCGAGCCCCCGTACGCAGGCCCGCGCCCTGCCCGCCCTCCTCATCGTCGGCGGTGTCCTGTACGGCCTGCTCGCCCCGGACGACTTCACCGCCGTCCCCTTCTTCACCGCGGCCCCGCTGGTCGCCGCGCCCCTGTCGTCGCTGCGCACCACCGTGCTGACCGGCCTCGCCTCCCTCGCCGCCGCCTACGCCGTGCACACGCACGCCGGGGCCCATCCGGCCGTGGGCACCCTCACCGACGTGGTCACCGTCGCCACGGTCGCCCTGCTGGCCGTCGCCATCAACCGGGTGGTCCGCCGGGGCGACCGGCGGCTCGCCTCCGCCCGGGAGATCGCCGAGGCCGCCCAGCGGGCCGTCCTGCCGGAGCCGGACGAGCGGATCGGCGGCTACGAGATCGCCGCCTGCTACGAGGCGGCACGGCAGGACGCCTTCATCGGCGGCGACCTGTACGCGGTGCAGGACAGCCCGTACGGCGTCCGGCTGGTCGTCGGGGACGTGCGCGGCAAGGGCATGGGCGCGGTCGCCGCCGTGGCCGTGGTGATCGGCGCGTTCCGGGAGGCGGCCGAGCAGGAGGCCACGCTGGAGGCGGTCGCCGAGCGGCTGGAGCGGGCACTGGCCCGCGAGGGCACCCGGCGCGACGGGATCGACGCCTTCGAGGGGTTCACCACCGCGGTCCTCGCCGAACTCCCGCACGAAGACGGCGTGGTACGGATCGTCAACCGCGGCCATCCGCCGCCGCTGCTGCTGCACGCCGACGGCACCCTGCGCACCCTCGCCCCCGAGGAGCCCGCGCTGCCGCTCGGCATGGGCGACCTCGGCATGTGGCCGGACCGGGCCACCGAGACCGCCTTCCCGAGCGGCGCGACCCTGCTGCTGCACACCGACGGCCTGTCCGAGGCCCGGGACGCCCACGGCCGTTTCTACGACCCCGCACGACGGCTCGCCGGGCGCACCTTCGCCGGTCCGGCCGCGCTGGTCGGCCGGCTCGCCGAGGAGGTGCGCCGGCACTCCGGGGGCGGCATGACGGACGACATGGCGCTGCTCGCCGTACGGCGGCCCTGAACGTCACCGAAGGTGACCGGGTGAGCGCCGTGCGCATCACATCTGAGTCACCATCAAAACCGAAAGTGACTGCTGAACGGGGCCGACGCTCGGTCAACTCGCCCGTTTTGGCGGGGTAGTGGCCGATAACTTCACCGGTAAAGACGGGAATGATCACGCCGAACGGCTTGGAAAGTGACTGGCAGGTCTATTAACGTTCGATAACGCAGCGCGGTCGTCACAGCCGTCACAAGAGGCGGCTCCGTGCGCACGCGCCGAATCCCGCAAGGGAACCGGGGAACCACCACCCTGGGGTGAATCACGCGGATGCCGTCGTCGGCTCACGGAGCCCTCGACCGGTATACGCGCGTAGGAGACCTTCCTGCTCCGAACCCGTCAGCTAACCCGGTAGGCGAAAGGAAGGAAAGGAGCACGCCTCCGTGGCGTCCAACCGGCCTGTCCCAGAAGCCCCGTTCATACCGGCACAGCGCGAGCCCGAGACCTTCGGGTACGGCGCCCACCACGCCGAGGAGGGCCCCTGGGAGGAGTGGAACCCCACCGAGGAGTCCATCGCCCCGGTGCGCGGCCGGCACCGCGTCGCCAAGCAGCGCGGCGGCTTCGCGCGCAGCTCCACCGTGCTGGGCGTCGGCGTCATGGCCGCGGTCGGCGCGGGCGGCATGGCCAGCGCCAACACCGGCAAGCCGCCGGTCTCCCTCTCCCTGCCGGACCTGCCCTCGGTCGGCTCCCTCTTCGGCGACGGCTCCGCCGACTCCCACCCGGCCCAGGCCGCGACCGCCACGCTGAGCCGCGTCGGTGTCACCACGACCGCCGGTGAGGACACCGCCGACGCGGGCGAGGCGCTGCGCAACCGCATCATGGCCCAGGCCGAGCAGCAGCGGGGCCAGGCCGAGAGCAAGGCCACCGCCGCCGCGGTCGCCGCCGCCGAGAAGCAGAGCGCCGACGCCGCCGCCCAGGCCGAGAAGGAGGCCGCCGCCCAGGCCGCAGCGGCCAAGGAGAAGGCGGAGGCCGCCGCCGCGAAGAAGGCCGAGGAGGAGCGGCTGGCCAAGCTGGCCGCGCAGTACACGCTGCCCACCTCCTCGTACACGATCACGTCGACCTTCGGCCAGGCCGGCTCGATGTGGTCCTCCGGCTACCACACCGGTCTCGACTTCGCCGCTCCCACCGGCACCCTGATCAAGGCCGTGCACAGCGGCACGATCACCGAGGCGGGCTGGGCCGGCTCCTACGGCTACCGCACGATCCTGACCCTGGACGACGGCACCGAGCTGTGGTTCTGCCACCAGTCCTCGATCAGCGTCTCCGTCGGCCAGAAGGTCACCACCGGCGAGGTCATCGGCCGCGTCGGCGCGACCGGCAACGTCACCGGCCCGCACCTGCACCTGGAGGTCCACCCCGACGGCCAGCCCACCGGCATCGACCCGATGGCGTGGCTGCGCGGCAAGGGCCTCACCCCCTGACGGCCGCGGCCCGCGAGGGAATTCGGCCCCGGCGGTGGGATGCGATCACCCACCGCCGGTGTTGGCATGACGTATGACGTCACTTCGTAAACTCGGCTCTTCCGATCTAGAGGTCTTCCCGCTGTCCCTCGGCGGCAACGTCTTCGGCTGGACCGCCGACGAGCAGACCTCCTTCGCCGTCCTCGACGCCTACACCGCCGCGGGCGGCAACTTCATCGACACCGCCGACTCCTACTCCGCCTGGATCGAGGGCAACCAGGGCGGCGAGTCGGAGACGATCATCGGCAAGTGGGTCAAGGCCCGCGGCAACCGCTCCGACATCGTCATCGCCACCAAGGTGAGCCAGCACCCGGAGTACCAGGGCCTGTCCGCCGCCAACATCAAGGCCGCCGCCGACGCCTCCCTGCGCCGCCTGGACACCGACTACATCGACCTCTACTACACCCACTTCGACAAGCCCGAGGTGCCGGTCGAGGAGATCATCGGCGCGCTGGACGAGCTGGTGAGGGCCGGAAAGGTCCGGCACATCGCCGCCTCCAACATCAGCCCCGAGCGCCTGCGGGCCTCCCTCGACTTCTCCGACCGCGAGGGCCTCGCCCGTTACGTCGCCCTCCAGCCGCACTACAACCTGGTCTCCCGGGACACCTACGAGGGCCCGCTCCAGGACCTGGTCGCCCGCGAGGGCCTGTCCGCCGTCCCGTACTTCTCCCTCGCCTCGGGCTTCCTCACCGGCAAGTACCGGCCCGGCAAGACCGTCGACAGCGCCCGCGCCGGCGCGGCACAGAAGCACGCGGACTCCGAGCGCGGCCAGAAGATCCTCGCGGCCCTGGACGAGATCGCCGCGGCCCACGAGGCCCCGGTCGCCACGGTCGCCCTGGCCTGGCTCGCCGCCCAGCCCACGGTCACGGCCCCGATCGCCTCGGCGCGGACGGTGGAACAGCTTCCGGCGCTGCTGGGAGTGGCGGAGCTGAAGCTCACGGACGCCGAGGTGACCCGGCTGACGGAGGCGTCCGCCTAGGCCGTCCCACCACGACGGCCCGGCCCGGCGGCGCCGGACCCCGCCTCGCCCCCGGCGACTACGTCCGGTACGGGTTGTACGCGGGATACGGCACCGCCGGGTACCCGTACGGCGCCGCCGGCCCCCAGTACCCGGGCGCCGGAACGGACGCCCTGCTCGCGTACTCCAGCGCGGGCCGGGCCACGTCCCTGCGCCTCCACAGCTCGTCCAGCAGCTCCCGCTCCCGGAGGACGAAGTCGGGCCCGGCCTTCCCCTTCCGGCCGCGGTGCCGCAGGAACGCCAGCGAGGTCGCGTACGCCTCGTACCGGGCCACCTCCCGCGCCGCCTGGCGCCCGTGGTGGTGCCGGGCGTAGTCCCGGGCCATCCGGCGTGCCCGCATCGACCCGAGCGCGAACGGCTCGGCCGGCCCCAGCCACCCGGCCAGCACATACGTGGGCAGCTCCGCCCGCACGGTCCGCAGCTCCCGCTGCCGGGTCCAGATCGCCAGCCAGGTCACCAGCGCGAAAGCGGGCACCATGAAGGCGCCGTAGACGGCGAAGAAGCCGTACTCGCCGAAGGTGGAGGAGCCGTTCCAGAAGGCGTGCATGCCCATCGCGAGCAGCAGCCCGCAGACCGGAAGCAGCACCCGTCGCGCGTGCTGCCGCTCGGCGGACAGCGCGGCGACGCCGAAGCCGATGCCGGTGAGGACGGTGAACAGGGGGTGCGCGAACGGGGACATCACGATGCGCACGAAGAACGTGGCGGCGGTGACGGAGGCGATGCCGCGGTCGCCGGTGAGCTGGTCGGTCCCGAAGGCCGTACCGAGGTACAGGATGTTCTCGGTGAACGCGAACCCGGTGGCGGTGACGCCCGCTATCACCACCCCGTCCACGATCCCGGTGAAGTCGCGTCTGCGGAAGAGGAACACCAGCAGGACGGCGGCGGCCTTCGCGGACTCCTCCACGATGGGGGCTATCACCGTGGCGCCCAGGGTGTCGGCACTGGCCGGATCCGCGGTCGAGGTGGCGATCCACCGGGTCGCGAAACTGTTGGCCACGATGGCTATCAGCGCCGCCGCACAGGCACCCCAGGCGAAGGAGAAGACCAGGTTCCGCCAGGGGCCCGGCTCCACCCGGTCCAGCCACCGGAAGGCGGCTATCAGCCAGGGCACGGGCAGGACGGCGAGGCCGAGACCGACGAGGAAGCCCTCCGTGCCGGTCTGCCGCCGCACCAGCGCGAGGATCACCAGGCCGGACAGCGCGAGGAGTGTGCTCAGTGCTCCGTACCGCACCCACCTGCGCTGCCACCAGTGCGGGTGGCGGAGCGCACCGTCGCCGGGGCTCGGGGGAAACGTCGGAAACGGAGGACTGGTGGCCACGGCATCGACCCTAACGGTGACGGGACGAGGGGCTGGAGCGGATTATCGGTCCTGCTCAGCGGTCCTGTGCGGTACGCGCCGGAACAGCAGGTCGTTCACCACATGTCCCTTGTCCAGTCCCTGCCCCTCGAAACGGGTCAGCGGCCGGAACTCCGGGCGTGGCGCGAAACCGCCGTCAGCCTGGGTGTTCTCGAAGTCGGGGTGCGCGGTGAGCACGTCCAGCATCTGCTCGGCGTACGGCTCCCAGTCGGTCGCGCAGTGCAGGAGCGCGCCGGGCCGCATCCGGGACGCGGCGAGCGTCAGGAACTCCGGCTGGATGAGCCGCCGCTTGTGGTGCCGCTTCTTGGGCCAGGGATCGGGGAAGTAGACCCGCAGCCCGTCCAGCGAGTCGGGGCGGAGCATCTCCCGCAGCAGGATGATCGCGTCGCCGTTGCCCACGCGAATGTTGGACAGGCCGTTCCGGTCGGCGAGACCCAGCAGGTTGCCCTGGCCGGGGGTGTGCACGTCGACCGCCAGGATGTTGGTGTCCGGGTCGCCGGCGGCCATCTGCGCGGTGGCCTCGCCCATCCCGAACCCGATCTCCAGCACCACGGGGTGGTCGTTGCCGAACAGCTCGCCGAGGTCGATCACCCGCTGCCCGTCGATGTCCAGCCCCCACGTGGGCCACAGGCGCTGCAACGCGTCGGCCTGCCCGGCCGTCACGCGGCTCCGCCGCGGCTGGAAGCTCCGGATCCGCCGCTCGAAGTGCGACCCGGCCGGATCGGCCTTGGGACCGTCCGGAAAACGCGGTTCCCCCTTGGCCCGGGTGTGCCGGACGGGGACACCGGGGTGGTGCGGGGCGGGGGGGTTCAAGGAGTCAGACACAGTACGACCGATTTTACGGGTTCGCAGCGGGGAGCCTCAGGCGGGCGGAGCGCCCCGGTACGGCGCTACAGCGAGCCGAGCATCGCCAGTGCGCGGCGCCCGATCTCCCGCCCGATCGGCAGCGAGGCCGTGGCCGCGGGCGAGGGCGCGTTCAGCACGTGCACCGCCCGCGCCCCCTCCCGGATCAGGAAGTCGTCCACCAGCGTCCCGTCCCGCAGGACGGCCTGCGCCCGCACCCCGGCCGGGGCCCGCACCAGATCCCCGGCCTCCGCGGCGGGCAGCAGTCTGCGCACGGCCTCCAGGAACGCCCCCTTGGACACCGACCGGTGCAGCTCGCCGGCGCCGTACCGCCAGTGCCGCCGGGCGATCGCCCAGGACCCCGGCCACGCGAGCGTCCCGGCCAGCTCCCGGGGGCGTACGTCCCCCCAGCCGTACCCCTCCCGGGCGAGCGCCGGCACCGCGTTGGGCCCGATGTGCACGCCCCCGTCGATCCCGCGCGTCAGATGCACCCCGAGGAACGGGAACGCCGGGTCCGGTACCGGATACACCAGCCCGCGCACCAGCTCCGGCCGCGCCAGCTCGTAGTACTCCCCGCGGAACGGCACGATCCGCACCTCGGGGTCGTCGCCGGTCAGCCGCGCCACCTCGTCGCAGTACAGCCCGGCGCAGTTCACCAGCACGCGCGCGCGTACGACCTCGCCGCCCGCGGTGAGCACGGCCACGCCCCGCTCCGGGCGCCGGTCGACGCGGACGACCCGGGCGCCGTACCGGATCTCCGCCCCGGACTCCCGCGCCAGCGCGTCCGCGACGCCCACGAAGTCGCACACGCCGGTCGTGCCGACGTGTATGGCGGCGAGGCCGCGCACCTGCGGTTCGTACTCGGTGATCTGCGGGGGGCCCAGCTCCCGCACCGGAATGCCGTTCTCGCGACCCCGCTGCACCAGCGCGTGCAGCCGGGGCAGCTCCTCCCGCCCGGTGGCGACGATCAGCTTGCCGGTGACGGCGTGCGCGATGCCGTACTCGGCGCAGAACTTCACCATCTCCGCGGCGCCCCGCACCGCGTACCGCGCCTTCAGCGAGTCCGGCCGGTAGTAGATCCCGCTGTGGATGACCCCGCTGTTCCGCCCCGTCTGGTGCCGGGCCGGTCCCGGCTCCTTCTCCAGCACGGTCACCCGCGTGCCCGGCGCGGCCCGGGTGATCGCATACGCGGTCGACAGCCCGACGATCCCCCCACCGATCACGAGCACATCACAGTCGTACACCCCGGCCCGCACCTGCACCACCTCCGCCTCCGATAGTGCACTGCGCCACTGACAGCGGCTTCAAACGCCGGGAACGAACCACTCCACCACCCGCGGTCGCGCGAGGAGAGGGAGCCGGCACCCCGTGGGCGTCCCTCTACGCCGGAGCCATCAGCAGCGGGCGGGCCCGCTCCCGCAGCTCCACCACCCGCGGCTCGTCCCCGTACGGCTCCAGCCGGTGCAGGAGATCCTTCACGTACTCCGTCGTCCGCGCCGACGAGATCCTCCCCGCCACCTCGACGGCCCGCACCCCCTGCTCGCACGCCGCGTCGAGGTTGCCGGACTCCAGCTCGGCGACCGCGGAGACGACCAGCCGCAGCCCGTGCGACCGCACGAACTCCTCCGTCGGCTTCGACAGCGCCTGCTCGGTGAACCTCCGCACCTGACGCGGCGCCTTCAGGTCCCGGTAGCACTCGGCGGCGTCCGCGGCGAACCGGTCGTACCCGTAGAAGCCGAGCCAGGACGGGTCGTTGTCGCCGGGACGGGACCGCTCCAGCCACCCCTCCGCCGCCTTCAGCGCCGCGCCGGCCGCCTGCGCGTCTCCCGCGCGCGCGTGTGCCCGCGCCTCGACGAGCCGGAAGAAACTCATCGTCCGTGCGGTCGCCAGCCCCCGGTTGCGCTCCAGCGCCGCCTGCGCGAGATCGACGCCCTCGTCGCCGAAGCCCCGGTAGGTCGCCTGCAAGGACATCGAGGCCAGGACGTACCCCCCGAGCGGGACGTCCGCCGCCGCGCGCGCGAGCCGCAGCGCCTGGATGTAGTACCGCTGCGCGGCCTCCTGCTGCCCGGTGTCGAAGGCCATCCACCCGGCGAGCCGGGTGAGTTCGGCCGAGGCTCCGAACAGGGCGCGGCCGACCTCGTCGGAGTAGGAGCCGAGCAGCAGGGGGGCCGCCTCCACCCGCAGGCACTCCGGCACCATCGACGAACGCCAGTCCCCGCCGCCGTACTTGGAGTCCCACCGTCTGGCGTCCTCGGCGGCCTCCCTGAGCTTCTGCACATCGCTGTGGCCGACTTTGATCGGTGCGCCGGACCCCTCGGCGGAGCCCGCCTCCCGCGCGACCGAGCTGTCGGCGGGGGTTATCAGCCAGCGTGAGGCGGGCGTTGCGTATGCGCTGACTGCGAACGACCCGGCGAGCGACTGCCAGATGCCGCCGGAGCCGGCGCGGCGGCCGGCGAGGTCGAGGCGGTACAGCTCCGTCGCCGACTTCACCGCCTGGCCCACGTCCCTCGGGAAGGCGAGGCCCACTTCGGGCGCGGGGTCCGCGTCCGCCAGGCCGATCTCGTGGAGCGGCACCGGCCGGCCGAGCTTCTGGCCGATGGCGGCGGCGATGAGGTGCGGTGCCGCGCCCTGGGGCACCATGCCCTTCGACACCCAGCGCGCCACGGACGTCTTGTCGTAGCGAAGCGTCAACCCGCGCTGCGCGCCGAGGTCGTTGACACGGCGGGCGAGTCCCGCGTTGCTGATTCCCGCGAGGGCGAGAACGGCGCCGAGCTTTTCGTTCGGCCCGCGTTGCTCCCTGGACATGCGCCACCCCTCGACACAGACGGCTGCCGCGCTGGCATAACCACGCGGCATTCGTAAACCCAGCGTAGTTCGCCGCATCCCAAGCGTTAAGGGGCATTGTTCCGGTTGGCGGGATTGTGGTCCGTACGAAGGGCCGGGCCCTGTACGCACCGTGCACGGGCTGTCGCCGCGTGCCCCCGCATGTGTGGCCGTGCGCCCGCCCGTGCGCTCTTCTCCGGCCACCCGGGGAGCGGTTCCATGGCTCTTGCGTGGGTCGGCCCGCTGTACTGGATCCAGTGGGCTGGGGGACACCGCCACCTTCATCCCCGCGGGTGGCGGACCGGTCCGGGAGGCGACGCCCGCCTCCCGGACCGTGCGCGCGTGTGGACCGCCGCGCGCCCCACGGGCCTGTACGGAGCGTGCTCATCTCCGGTGCCCCTCCATTTAATTGGCCGAAAACCGACCCCTGCCCTGTGCGCTCAATTGCCGCCTCTACCACGCAACTTGAGGGCGCGAAGGGCGGTTTGGGGGAGCGCGCAGGGGGCGCATTCGCGCCGGGCACGTGCGGCGCGACCTGGCCGGCGCCCCTCCCGGACGCACCGGCCGTCGGCCAAGTCCCCAGGGCCGCCGCGCGTGTTCGCCCAGCTTTTCCCCCGGCTTTTCCCTCGATCGAAGGCGGTGCCGCCGTCCCTCTCCCGCGCGCCCTTCATGGCAGCATGGGGTCCGGTTCGTACGGTGCACTGATTGTCCACAGCCTGTGGAGGCGTCGATGCGGTGGTTGGTGGGTTGGAGCAGCACCGCCGCGGGCGCCGCCGGGATCGGCTCCGCCGGTGCCGTCGGGTACGACGGCGAGACCCTGCACCCGGTCGGCTCCCAGCTCCTGTGGGGGGACCCGGATCCGCTGTGGGCGGTCGGCGACTGGCGCCCGGACGAGGTGCGCGTGGTGCACGCCGACGCGCAGCACCGGATCGCCGTCCTCGGCATCTGCGGCGCCACCGACGAGGAACTGCGGCGCGGCCTGTTCACCGCGCGCGGGGGCGCCGTGCGCCATCTGACCACCTGGCCCGGCAGCTACACGGCCGTCGTCCAGGCCGGCCGCCGCGTCACCGTCTGCGGCGATCTCGCGGGCGCCCGGCCGGTGTTCTACACCCCCTGGGCCGGCGGCACCGCCTACGCCACCGCCGCGCTGCCCCTCGCCGACCTCGTCGAGGCCAACCTGGACTTCACCCACCTCGCCGCCCTGCTCGCCGCCCCGGACGTCCCGGCCGCGCTGCGCGACAGCACCCCGTACGAGGGCGTACGGCGCATTCCGCCGGGGCACGCGTTGGTGCTGCGCGCCGGGGCGCGGGAGGTCGCCGGGTACGAGCCGGTCGCCTCCCTCGCCGTGGCCGCGCCCCCGGCCGACCCCGACCGCGCCGTGGCCAGTGGGTGCCGGGCCACGCCGACCGCTTCGCCGACTGGATCGCCGCCCTCCCACCCGGCGGCACCCTCGCCTTCCAGGTCCCGAACAACACCG
>NZ_JBEXKG010000130.1:0-21971 GCF_040609555.1 Streptomyces sp. NPDC004658 | reverse complement strand
CCTCCTCAACCGCGGCCCCTGGAAGCTCAGCGGCGGCGAGGCGACGGTGAACGCCACGGGCTGGAACGCCGCCGGCGGCTACAACGTGGTCTGGGCTCGGGCCCTATGGCCCCTATGACCGACCGCTCCATCTCGTCGCGCCCCCGCGGGTCCACGACCGTGGCCCAGCCGGTGTGGGCGAGCAGCAGCCGGCGCTGGCGGGCCATGGAGACCATGGTCACATCGGCGACCCGCGCGGGGCCGCCGGAGAGGAACGCCGCCTCGTACAGGGTCAGATCACGCTCCCCGTCCGTCGTCGTGTCACGCGCGTCCGCGGCTGCCGAGCGGACGGCCGCCAGGCACAGCCGGGTACAGGCCGTACCGGCGAAAGCCCAGGCCAGGAGCAGGAGAAGGACCCAGAACATGACGTGTTTCTATGCCAGGGGACTGGGCGGGCGCCATGGCCATTTCACGATCCGGACGGAGTGTTGCCGGTCTGTGACGTTCCGCTTTTCGGGCTGGTCAGGGGCTGCTCGTGACCGGCGGCGGGCTGCTGGTGGCGGGCGGGAGCGAGACGGTCTCGCCGGGCGAGGTCTGCTCCTGCGAGGTCTGCTCCTGCGATGTCTGTTCCTGCGGCGTCCGGCCCTCCGACGGCTCGACCGGTACGGCCGCGCTCGGATCGACCTCCGGCGGGGTCGGCACCGGGGAGGCGGAGGCCGCGAGATCCTCGGCCAGTGCGGCGAAGTCGACGTACCCGGTCGCCTCCAGGACCTTGATGTGGTCCAGGACCGTGGCGTTGGCGTCGTCGGCGAGATCACGGACCAGCGAGTTCTGCGTGCCGGCCCGGATCTGCGCGACCAGGGAGAACACCCGGCCGTGCGCGAGCCTCAGCAGGCCGGCGAACTGGCGGTCGAAGTCCTGGCCCTGCGCCGTGTCCAGAGTGGAGAGCCACTGCTTCTGCTGCTCGTTCGGGTCGTTGGGCAGGGCGATGCCGAGCTGGATGGCGACCGTCCGGACGTGCGCGTCGAGGGAGGTGTGGCCGTCGACGAGATGCCGTCCGGCCGTGCGGACGGCGGGCGTGGTCCCCTTGCGCTGCGCCAGCTCACCGGCGGGCAGCTCCCAGAGCCCGGCCAGCCGCACCTTGGTGACGAAGTCCCGGTCCTGCGCGGACAGCGGGCCGTACGGCGTCGTCACCGTCCGCGCGCTGAGCACGCTCGCGCTCGCCGGATCGTCCTGCCGGTCGGCGTACGACCACAGCGGGACGAGCAGCGCGACGACCGTCGCCGCCAGGGCGACGACGATGAGCCCGGTGCCGCTGAATATGCCTCGGCCGTTGATCGGGGGTCGCGGTCGCGGTCGCATGGTGCCTCCTGCACCGCACGCCGGGTGTGCTGGGGGCGGGTGCGGGGTTGGCATATTACTGGGGGCCTCGCAGAGCCCGCGGGGGCGGGTGCGCCGCTGTCAGACGCGGCGTCGCAGCACCCGCTCCACGAGCCCCCGCTTCCGCGGTGCCGGTCCCGAGCGGTGCAGCCACCAGTCCCGCAGCTCGCGCCGCGCCCCCGCGTCCTCCGGCCGCCCCAGCTTCAGCAGGTGTCCGGCGAAGTCCAGCGCGTCCAGCCGGTACCCCCCGCGCATCGGACGCTGCCGCGCGTACTCCAGGAACGCCTCCCGGTACCCCGCCCCCAGAATCACGGGAAGCTCGGGCGCCACCTTCGCCACGACCCCCGCCCGCTTCGCCGCGAGGGCCCGCGCCTGCACCCCCATCCGCACCCGGTCGAACCCCTCGGGCACCGGCGTCCCCGCCACCAGGGACGACAACACGGCCGTCTGCGCCACCCCGACGCGCTCCCGCACGCCCGCCACCGGCCGGGTCAGGACCCCCACACCGCCGGTCCGCGCACCCGGAAGGGCCGGCAGCCGCGCCGTACCCGCCACCGCACGCTCCGCCGCGCGCCCGGCCGCCACCGCTGCCCGGATCGCGTCCAGCTCCCGTTCCAGCTCCGCCGGGCCGGGGAAGTTCTCGTCCCGCTCCAGGAGCACGCCCGGCGGAGCGACCCGGGCGGCGAGATCGGTCAGGATGCCGAGGACCGGACGCGGCACGGGGTGCGCGTGGCTGTCGTGCCACACGCCGTCGCGCTCGAAGCCGCCCGCGACATGGACGTAGGCGATCGCCTCCAGGGGCAGCGCGGCCAGCGCCTCGGCCGGGTCCTCGCCCCGGTTGACGTGGTTGGTGTGCAGGTTGGCCACGTCGATCAGCAGGCGTACGCCGGTCCGTTCGACCAGCTCGGACAGGAACTGGCCCTCGGTCAGCTCCTCGCCCGGCCAGGAGAACAGCGCGGCGATGTTCTCCAGGGCCAGCGGCACCGGGAGCGCGTCCTGCGCGATGCGGACGTTCTCGCACAGCACGTCCAGCGCGTCCCGGGTGCGCGGCACGGGCAGCAGATGGCCGGCCTCCAGGCGCGGCGAGGCGGTGAGCGCACCGCCCGCCCGGACGAAGGCGATGTGCTCGGTGACCAGCGGCGACCCGAGCGCCTCCGCCCGCTCGGCGAGCGCCGTCAGCCGCCCCTCGTCGGGCCGGTCCGCGCCTCCGAGACCGAGGGAGACGCCGTGCGGGACCACCGTCACACCGCGCTCGCGCAGCCGCAGCAGCGACTCGGGCAGGTGCCCGGGGCAGACGTTCTCCGCCACGACCTCCACCCAGTCGATGCCGGGCATCCCCTCCACGGCCTCCGCGATCTCCGGCCGCCATCCGATCCCGGTCCCCAGTCGCCGCATGCTGCCTCCCCCTCCTCGGCCCGTGCCACTGCGTCGAGTGACGGGGATATGGCCCCGGCGACCGCCGACGAACCCCCTGCTGTCGCGTTCAGAGCAACATTTGAGGTTGCGGCCGCCCGGCCCTCGGCGGCGCGGCGACCGCGACGGTGAGCAGGGGGTGCGGCTTCCGGCGGGCCCGCGGGACAGGGGTGCGGTCGCCCCGTTCCCCGGTCAGCGCAAGGCCGGGTGTTCCGCCACCACCGTGCAGGAGCCCGGGGCGATCTCCGTGAAACCGGCGTCGCGGACCACGGGCAGGCCGCCGGCGGTCAAGCGGGGCCAGTCGGCCGGGGTGGCCGTGCGGACGGAGAGGGGGAAGCCGGCGTCGCGCCAGGCGGTGCGGGCCGTGTCCGGCAGGGCCCACCAGGCCAGCTGGGCGCCGTGGCCGGCCTGGGCCATCGCCTTGCCGGCCGACATCTCCAGGTCCGGGTTGAGCCAGAGCACGGGCCGGTCGGCCGGGTCGGCCGGAGCGGGGGGTTCCGGGTCGTCCAGCTCGGTGCCGGACACCTGGAGCCTGGCCAGGTCCTTCGGCCAGCCGTCCAGCGGGACCGGCGGGAAGACCCGGACCTCCGCGGACGCGCCGTTCACCGTGATGCCGGGCAGCGCCTCGGCGCGCCGCCACTCGGCGCCCCGGGCCCGCCGGACCACCTTGCGGATCCGGGCGTCCTCCCAGCCGCGTACCGCCTCGGCCCACTCCCCGTCGCCGTGCGCCCGCTCGTCGCCGAGCAGGGTCAGGACGGCACGGGCGGCCGTCTCCAGCGCGTCGGTACGGGCCGGCGGGGCACCCCGCTCGATCCGCACCACCAGCGGCAGGACGAACTGGGGCGCCTCGTCGCGCGCGTCGCGCGCGGGCTGGGCGGGGCTGTCGGTGGTAGGGGAGGGAACCTGGCTCACGGGAGCCCAGCCTACGTGTTCGTGGCCGGTCCGCCTCCGCCGGTCAGCCCGAGCAGGCCGTGCGCTGTGCCTCCTGCCATTCGCAGACGGGGCACAGCGTGATGCCCTTGTACGACTCCGGGTACTCCGTCGGTTTCCGGCACAGCACGCACTCCGCGTACGGCGGTCCGTCGGCCTTGGCCGGCTTCACCGCGTCGGCGATCGTGCAGTAGTCCTCGTCGCTCATGCCCTCAGCGTAGGACGGTCAGCGGTGCGCGTCGCTCTGCCCGATCAGCTCGGAGACCTTCACGAACCGGTAGCCGCGCTCGCGCAGCTCCGGTACGACCGTGCGGACCACCCGCTCGGTCGTCGGGGCGGCGCTGCGGGTGCAGTGCATGACGACCACCGAGCCCGGCTTCACCCCGTCGAGGACCTGCTTGACCACCGCGTCGGCGTCCGTGGCGAACGCGTCCCCGCTGACCACGTCCCACTGCACGGCGGTCACCCCGAGGCCGCTCAGCGCGCGCAGCGCCCGCTGGTCGTAACAGCCCCCGGGGAAGCGGAAGTACGGCATCGCGTGCGGCACGCCGGCCGCGCGCAGGGAGGCGTACGCCCGCTGCACGTCCGCCCGCATCCCGTCGGCGTCGACCGTCGGCAGGCCGTAGCAGTCGGCGGTGAACGCGTAGTGGCTCCAGGAGTGGTTGGCCACCTCGAACTGCGGGTCGTGGCCCAGGGCGCGGGCCTCGGCCGGGTACTGGTCGGCCCACCGGCCGGTCATGAAGACGGTCGCCGGCACCTTCAGCGTGCGCAGGGCGTTGATCAGGCCCGGGTTGTCGAAGTGCTCGCCGGAGGCCGCGCGGGGCCCCTCGTCGGCGGTCATGTCGGCGTCGAAGGTCAGCGCGACGGTCTTGCCCCGGGTGCGCGAGCCGTGCTCGAAGACCGGGGTCAGCCCGCCGGGGCCCGGTGCGAGCACGGGCGGACGGGTGGAGGAGGGGGGCGCGGAGACGCGGGAGGCGGCCGGGGCGGGCCGCTCACCGCCCGCGGTGCCGCAGGCGGTGAGCGCCGCGCCCAGGAGGCAGACGGCGGTGAGATGACGTGCTCGTGGGATCACCGTACGAACGTAGGACTGAATGTCTGCTTGTATGCCGATATGTTCCGTGGCGCGGCGGTACGGTCACCCGCGCGGCGGCGACTGCTCCCCTCCGGGATCGGTCGGAGGAAGGTCCAGTGCGCGTCGCTCCAGGGGTGTGACCGCCGGCCCCTGGAGCACCCTGCCGTCCACGTCGAAGCGCGAGCCGTGGCAGGGGCACTCCCAGGCGCGTTCCGCCCGGTTGAACGAGACCAGGCAGCCGAGGTGGGTGCAGCGGGCCGAGACGGCGTGCAGGACGCCCTCGTCGTCTCGGTGGACCGCGAGCCGTTCGCTGCCGGAGCGGACCAGCGCGCCGTCGCCCGGGGCCAGGTCGTCCACCGGCACCGGCGGTTTCAGCCGGTCGCCGACGAAGTGCCGGGCGACCTCGACCTGGGTCTTCAGCAGCGAGGGCGCCTCGCGCACCACCGACTTCAGCCGGCGCGGGTCGTACAGCTCCTGCCAGGCGCGGTCCCGGCCGGTGATCAGGGCGCCCAGCAGCAGCCCGGCCATGATGCCGCTGCTCAGACCCCAGCCGCCGAAGCCCGTGGCGACATAGGCGTGCCGGGCGCCGGGGTGGAGGGGGCCGACCAGCGGGACGGTGTCGGTGGACTCGTTGTCCTGCGTGGCCCAGGCATGGTCCAGCCGCACCCCGGGGAAGTGCACCTCGGCCCAGCCGGCGAGCCGCTCGAACCCCGCCTGCGGATCGCCGGTGCCGGGCGTGAAGTGTTCACCGGTGACGACCAGCAGCCGCTGCCCGTCCGGGCCGTACGGCGCCGTGCGCACCGAGCGGGTGTTCTCGTCCGGCGTGATGTACATCCCGTGGGGGTCCGGCCCGTCGCCCAGCGGCCCCGCGACGACCAGTTCCCGGCGCGGGGAGAGCCGGGTGAACAGCAGGGCGCGGTCGAACACCGGATAGTGCGTGCCGACCACGACGTCCCGGGCCGTCACCGTCGCGCCCGCCTCCGTCGTCAGCCGGCACGGTTCGCCCTCCGTCAGACCGGTGACCCGCGTCCGCTCGTACACCTCGCCGCCGCGCGCGAGCAGATCCGCGGTGACCGCCCGCAGGTACTTGACCGGGTGGAACTGGGCCTGCCCCGTCACCCGCACCGCGCCCGCCACCGGGAACGGCAGCCCGGTCTCCGTCGTGAACACGGCCGGCAGCCCCGCCTCCCTGGCGGCCTCCGCCTCCGCGCGCACCTCGTCCACCCGCGACCGGTCCCGGACGTAGGTGTAGGCGTCCCTGGTCTCCCACTCGCAGTCGACACCCAGCTCGGCCGCCAGCGCCGCAGCGTGCTCGATCGCCTCCGACTGCGAACGGGCGTACAGCCGCGCCCCCTGCGCTCCCCGGGTGCGCCGGAGCCGGTCGTAGACCAGGGTGTGCTGGGCCGTCAGCTTGGCGGTGGTGTAGCCGGTGACGCCGGCCGCGACCCGCCCGGCCTCCAGCACCGCCACCCGCCGCCCGGCCCGGGCCAGCTCGTAGGCGGTGCTCAGCCCGGCGATGCCCCCGCCGATGACGGCCACGTCCACGTCGAGATCCCCGTCCAGGGCGGGATGGGACGGCCCCGGGGCGGTCCGCAGCCAGTACGAATCGGTGACCTTCCGCTGCTCGTGCATGCCCGCCGGGTACCCCGGCCGCCCCCGCTCACGTCCGCATCGGGCGGCGCGTCCGTCTGCCTGCTCGTGCCGCGGTCCGGCCCGGTCAGGGGCCGGCTGCCGGGGGAGTCCCGCTCCGGTCGACGTCTTCTCGCCACGGTGCGGCCGGCCCCGTTCACGGCTGTTTCAGCAGTCGCTCCCGGCACTCCGCCACGTCGAAGTCCGCCTCCGGGTACCGCGGGTCCAGCTCCCGCAGCCGCTCCAGCAGCAGCCGGCTGATGGCCCAGTTGCGGTACCACTTGCGGTCCGCCGGGACCAGGTACCAGGGCGCGTACGGCGCCGCGCAGCGCTCCAGGGCCAGCTCGTACGCCCTCTGGTAGTCGGGCCACAGGGCGCGCTCGTCGATGTCGCCGGGATCGAACTTCCAGTGCTTGTCGGGGCGGTCCAGGCGGCGCAGCAGACGGCGCCGCTGCTCGTCGTAGGAGAGGTGCAGGAAGCACTTGACGAGGGTGACGCCGTCCTCGGCGAGGGAGCGCTCGAAGTCGTTGATCAGGCCGTAGCGGCTGCCGATCTCGGCCGGCCGGGCGAGATGCCGGACCCGGGCGATGAGCACGTCCTCGTAGTGCGAGCGGTCGAAGATGCCGATCTCGCCCGGCTCGGGCAGCGCCCGCCGCACCCGCCACAGGAAGTCGTGCCGCCGCTCCTCCTCGGTGGGCGCCTTGAACGCCGTGATCCGGCACCCCGACGGGTTGAGCTGGCCGATCACGTGCTTGACCGTGCCGCCCTTGCCGCTGGTGTCCATGCCCTGGAGCACCAGCAGCACCCGGCGGTGGTCGCCCGCGGTGGCCGCCGCCCACAGCCGTTCCTGCAGCCGGGCCAGTTGCCTGCCCATGCGGTCCGCGTCCGCCCGCGCCGCCGGTTTGCCGTCGGGGGCGCCCGGGGTGGCCCGGGCGTCGTACCGGGACAGGTCGACCCGCTCGCCCGGTGGCAGCCGCAGCAGTTCCTGGAGCTTCCTGGCCGGCTTGTTCCGCACACGCGCTCCTTCCGCCGGGGCCGGGTGTCCCGGTGTGCCCGTCAGCCGGGATGCGGTCCGCCGTCGGTGTGCGCCGCGGGCTCCCGGTCCTGCTCCTCCTTCTCCGGCTTCTCCGGCCTCTCCGGCTTCTCCGTCAGCGAGGGCTGCGCGCCCCGCTCCAGGAAGTGCAGCAGCTCCACCGGGATGGGCAGGACCAGCGTCGAGTTCTTCTCGGCCGCCACCGCCATCACCGTCTGCAGCAGCCGCAGCTGGAGCGCGGCCGGTGTCCCCGACATCTGCTGGGCGGCCTCGGCGAGCTTCTTGGACGCCTGCAGTTCCGCGTCGGCGTTGATGATCCGGGCCCGGCGCTCGCGGTCCGCCTCGGCCTGGCGGGCCATCGACCGCTTCATCGTGTCCGGCAGCGACACGTCCTTGATCTCGACCCGGTCGACCTGGATGCCCCAGCCCACCGCCGGACTGTCGATCATCAGCTCCAGGCCCTGGTTGAGCTTCTCGCGGTTGGACAGCAGGTCGTCCAGGTCGCTCTTGCCGATGATCGACCTGAGGGACGTCTGCGCCATCTGCGACACCGCGAACTTGTAGTCCTCGACCTTCACCAGGGCGCTCGTCGCGTCGACCACCCGGAAGTAGACCACCGCGTCCACCCGGACGGTGACGTTGTCGCGGGTGATGCCCTCCTGTGCCGGGATCGGCAGGGTCACGATCTGCATGTTGACCTTCGGCAGCCGGTCCACGAAGGGGATGATCAGGTTCAGGCCCGGCGACCGCACCTCCCCGGTGACCCGGCCGAGCCGGAACAGCACACCGCGCTCGTACTGCTTGATCACCCGCGCCGCCATCGCCAGGTACACCACACCGGCGGAACCCAGCGCCGCCAGGGTCACCACAAGGTCCTCGACCATGGTGACCTCCTCACCCAGAGGCCGGTTTGTCTGCTGTTGCCACGATAGGCCCGTGGGGCCGGGATGCCGAGAGGTCCCGGCGTCCCGGCCCCACGGGCGGGCGTCACGCGGCCATGAGCAGCTTCACGGGCTCCGTGCCCGCCGCGCTGTGCCGCGCGGCCCAGTTCTCCAGGGCCGTACGGCAGGCGTGGTCCAGGTGGTGCAGCCCGGACAGGTCGAGCCGGACCGGGCGGTCCTGGGGCAGCGACTCCAGGCTGTCGAGGATCTTCGGCAGCCGCAGGAAGGTGGCGTTCCCGGCCAGGTGCGCCTCGATCGGGCCCGCTCCCTTGTCCACGATCTCCAGCTTGACGTGCGAGGCCTCCCAGGCGGTCTTCACCACCGCCAGCGCGAGGCCGATGAGCACGCCCTCGAACATGCTGACCGCCACGATGGAGACGGCCGTGGTGGTGAGGACCAGCGCCTCCCCGCGGTGCTCGCGCCACAGCACGGTCAGGGCGCGGAGCGGGATCAGCTTCGCGCCCGCGTGGATCAGGATGCCCGCGAGGGCCGGGATCGGGATGTAGGCCAGCACCTCGGGCAGCAGCGCCGCGAAGAGCAGCAGCCAGACGCCGTGCATGACCCGGGAGGCCTTCGTCCGGGCACCGGCCTGCACATTGGCCGCGCTGCGCACGATCACCGCCGTCATCGGCAGCGCGCCGAGCACCCCGCACACCATGTTGCCGGTGCCCTGGGCGACGAGTTCCTTGTTGTACTGGGTGCGCGGACCGGAGTGCAGCCGGTCCACGGCCGCCGCGCTGAACAGCGACTCGGCGGAGGCGATCAGGGTGAAGGCGACGACCGTCCCCAGCAGCCCCACGCCGGCCAGCTCGCCGAACGCGCTGAGCGGCGGTGGCTGGATCGAGCCGAGCAGTCCCTGCACCTCGACGGTGGCCACCGGCAGGTCCAGCGCGAACGCGGCCAGCGTGGCGAGCCCGACCGCGGCGAGCGGGCCGGGCACCGCCCGCACCTTCGCCGGGGTGTGCTTCCACAGCAGCAGCACCGCGACCGTGCCCGCCGCCACCGCCAGCGAGGCCAGGGCGCCGGTGTCGCCGAGCGCGTCCAGGAACGCGCCGGGCACCCCGGCGATCTTGCCCAGGCCGGAGTCGGGTGCCTTCGCCGCCAGCGCCGGGTACACCTGCCCGGCGATGATGACCAGGCCGATTCCGGCCAGCATGCCCTCGACGACGGAGACCGAGATGGCGCGGAAGTAACGGCCCAGCCGCATCAGGCCCATGGCCACCTGGAGCATGCCGGCCACGAGCACGATCACGCCGAGTGCGGGCAGCCCGAACTCCTTGACCGCCTCGAAGACGAGCACGGTCATGCCGGCCGCCGGTCCCGACACCTGGAGGCTGCTGCCGCGCATCAGCCCGGTGACGATGCCGCCCACGATGCCGGTGACCAGGCCGAGTTCGGCGGGCACCCCGGAGGCGACGGCCACGCCCACGCACAGCGGCAGCGCGACCAGGAAGACCACCAGGGACGCGGCGAAGTCCTGCCGCAGATGGGGGAAACGGGATATGAGGGTGCGGTTGTCGGTCATCGGCGCGCTCACAGGGCCTCGAAGGTGTCGGTCTGCGGGCGGTGCGTCCGTACGGCGCCGGTGTGCACCTCGTAGTACCAGGCGTGCAGGGCCAGCTGATCCTCCTTCACCCGGCGTTCGACGCAGGGGTACGAGCGCAGTCGCAGGAGCTGGGTCAGTACATGGCTCTGCACGCCCTCGGCGACCTCCGGGTCCTCGGCCGCGACGGCCGGGCGCGGGGTGGCGGACGCCAGCCAGTCGCGCACGGCCGGTACGGCGGTCAGGTCGTCACCGCGCACCAGCGCGCCGACGGCGCCGCAGTGCGAGTGGCCGCAGACCACGATGTCGCGGACGCCGAGCACCTCCACGGCGTACTCGATGGTGGCCGCCTCGCTGGTGGGGTGCTCGGAGGCGTAGGGCGGGACGATGTTGCCCGCGGTGCGCAGCTCGAACAGCTCGCCGGGGCGGGCGCCCGTGATCAGGGCCGGCACGACCCTGGAGTCGGAGCAGGTGATGAACAGCACCTGCGGGGACTGGCCTGCGGCGAGTTTGGCGAACTCCTCAGGGCGCTGTCCGAACGTACGGGCGTTGTCGATGAGGGGCTGCATGTGTGTGGGTTCCTCCTGGCGCGCCTGCCCGGCGCGTCGGACTTGAACGACGGTTGTGGGGGGAGAGCCGCGTGTCCGTCAGCAGCGGAAGACCTGGAGCGCTGCCGGGGTGTGGGCTCTGGACGCTCTCGCAGGGGGGTGGTGCGCTCCGGCGGAGGGCTCCGGCGGTCCCGCCGCGGCCGTCCGGCCGGATATCAGGGCGTGTTCCTGGGCGCAGCCGGAGGCCGGGCCGCGCTGCCGGTCGCGGACGTGTGGGAGGCCCATGGGGTCGCCCGGGCAGCCGGGGGCGCGGACCTTGTCCGTCGCCCCTTCGCGCGCCGGCGGTGCGGAGGGGGTGCTTCCGGTCTCGGCCTTGGCCAGTGCCTGACCGAACGTGTGCGCGGGTGCGAATGATCCCGCGGGAGTGAAGAGCTGGAAGGCGAGCAGTGTCACGCCGAGGAGGGTGAGCAGTGTTCTGGCGGTCGTACCTCGGAACATGAGCCCCCCTCCGCCGCGTTCGCGTTTCTTGTCCAGACCAAAGGTTGGTCAATGGATGGTCAAGAAACACGTTAACCCGGCAAAGACCTTTGCAGGGTTAACTGCGCGTTACGCGCACAAGAGAGCGTGAAAAGTGCGGGTGGCGTGGCGTGATCCCGCCCTTGACCCGCAGGTGTTGATCGACTATCAGGCGGCCGGGGGTCTGGGGTCTTTCGTAACGAGAGGCCCTAGGCGCCGAGCAGCCCCTCCGCGTCCCGCGCCAGCGCGGTGAGCCGGGATATCGCGCGGAAGTACTTCTTGCGGTAGCCGCCGTTCAGCATCTCCTCGCTGAACAGGCGGTCGAACGGCAGCCCCGAGGCCAGCACCGGGACCTCGCGGTCGTAGAGCCGGTCCGCGAGCACCACCAGGCGCAGCGCCGTCGACTGGTCCGGAACCGGCTTCACACCGGTCAGGCACACCGCCCGCACCCCGTCGGTCAGCGCGCCGTAGCGGCTCGGGTGCACCTTCGCCAGGTGCTCCAGCAGATGCGCGAAGTCGTCCAGCGAGGCGCCCTCGGTGCCGAACGCGGTCTTCGTGACCTCCTCGTCGGAGAAGGGCGCCGGGGCCTCGGGCAGGCCGCGGTGACGGTAGTCCTCGCCGTCGATGCGCAGGGTGCGGAAGTGGGCCGACAGGCCCTGGATCTCGCGCAGGAAGTCGGCGGCGGCGAACCGGCCCTCGCCCAGCTTTCCGGGCAGCGTGTTGGAGGTGGCGGCGAGCGCCACGCCCGCCTCGACCAGCTTGCCGAGCAGTGTCGAGACCAGGACCGTGTCGCCGGGGTCGTCCAGCTCGAACTCGTCGATGCACAGCAGCCGGTGCTCGGAGAGCGTCCGCACCGTCTGCTGGAAGCCGAGCGCGCCGACCAGGTTCGTCAGTTCGACGAAGGTGCCGAACGCCTTGCGGGACGGATCGGCCGGGGTGGCGTGCCACAGGGAGGCGAGCAGGTGGGTCTTGCCGACGCCGTACCCGCCGTCCAGGTACACCCCGCGCGGGCCGGCCGGGGCCTTGGGCGCCTTGGCCCGGCCGAAGCCGAACAGGCCGCGCCTGCCCGCGCCGGAGGCGTGCGCTCCGCCGAGCCCGGCCGCGAAGCCCTCCAGGACCCGGACGGCCTCGGTCTGGCTCGGCTGGTTCGGGTCCGGGATGTACGTGGCGAAGCGGACCGAGTCGAAGCGCGGCGGCGGCACCATCTCGGCGACCAGCCGCTCCGCGGGCACGTGCGGCTCGCGGGCGCACAGGGACAGGGGGCCGGCTTCCGGCAACGGACTGGAACCGGGGGCGGCGGTGGAGGACGACACAGTTGTCCATGCTAAGCGCCGTGTCACACTGCACGGCATGCGACGCCTGTTCCCTGTGACCGAAGAAACAGCAGCCCAGGCCCCCGCGAGGGGCGCCGAGACCGCCGGCCGGGGGCCGGCGGGGGAGGCGGACGCGGCAGGTCGGGGCGGTGCCGCGGGGGCCGCCGTCGGCGCGGACCGGGAGTGGAGCCTCGCCGAGCTGGCCGCCGCGTACGCCTACCCGGAGCCCGCGCCGGGCGCCCCGCGGCCGTGGCTGCGGGCCAACATGGTCTCCTCGCTCGACGGAGCCGCCCAGCACGAGGGCCGCTCGCAGCCCATCTCCAGCGCCGCCGACATGCGGATCTTCGGCACGCTGCGGGCGCTCGCGGACGTCGTCGTGGTCGGTGCGGAGACGGTGCGGCAGGAGGGGTACCGTCCCGCCCGCGTGCGGGACGAGTTCGCCGCGGTCCGCGAGGCCGCCGGACAGACCCCGGTCCCGGCGATCGCGGTCGTCACCGCGAGCCTGGAGCTGGACTTCACGCTGCCGCTGTTCACCTCTCCGCTGGTGCCCACGCTGATCCTCACCGGTGCCGCCGCCGCGCCCGACCGGATCGCCGCCGCCGAGCGGGCCGGCGCCCAGGTGGTGATCGCCGGCGAGGGCATGGGCGTCGAGCCCGCCCGCGCGGTCCAGGCCCTGGCCGGGCTCGGCCACACCCGGCTGCTCACCGAGGGCGGGCCCCGGCTGCTCGGCCAGCTGATCGCCGCGGAGGTGCTGGACGAGCTGTGCCTGACCGTCTCGCCGACGCTCACCGCCGGGAACGCGCAGCGGATCGCCGGGGGGCCGTCGGTGGCCGTGCCGCACCGGTTCGCTCTCGTGTCCCTGCTGGAGCAGGACGGATTTCTGTTCGGTCGTTACTGTCGGTCCTGACGTCACCGTTGGTGCTGACGTCACTGTCAGTCCTGATATAGGCGGAATCGACTATTCCGGTTAGCTTCCGGCGGGCAGACTCTGCCCGGCAGTACCCGTGCGATCACGGGGAAGGATGGTTTCCGCACGGGCCCTGCCGGGCCCTCCGAGGAGAAGAGGCGCCTGGTGTTCACAAGCGTTCTGATGATCGAGAAGGCCCTGACGTCCGCCGACGTGGAGTTCGTCACCACCTTGCACGGGGACGAGCCCGTCTCCTTCCACGTCCTGCTCCAGCCGCGCGGTGAGCAGGCGGACCGGCTGCTGCGGGCCATCGACGACATCGCGCTCGGCGAACTCGACGAGGCGGTGCGCGAAAGAGAGACGCCGGAGGGCCAGGAGGCCCGGAGCGTGGGACAGCAGGCCCTCGACGTGTCGCTCCAGGCCCTGCGTTCCGCGGGGAGCCGGGCGGAGGGGCGGCTGGTCGAGGACCACCCGCTGGACGCGCTGAAGTCGCTGGTGGCCGAGGTGGGCGCCGACGAGGTGATCGTCCTGACCGACCCGCACTACGTGGAGGAGTTCTTCCACCGGGACTGGGCCTCCCGGGCCCGGCACAAGGTCGGGGTGCCGGTGCTGAAGCTGTTCTCCCACAGCAAGGCCTAGCCGCTCCGCCGCGCAGGCCGGTGGGCGCCGTTCGGGTCGCGGTGCGTTCGCGGGGCGCGGGTGCGTGCGAGGCGCCCGGTGCCCGAGCGCATAGGCTAGGCCTGCTCTAGCCCGTACCGTCTCTGGGGAGAAACGCATGGCACCCGGCCTTCCTGACGCCATGGACCGACCGCACTTCATCGGCATCGGCGGCGCCGGGATGTCGGGGATCGCCAAGATCCTGGCCCAGCGCGGGGCCGCGGTGGCCGGCAGCGACGCCAAGGAGTCGGCGACGGCCGAGGCGCTGCGCGCGCTGGGCGCGACCGTGCACATCGGGCACGCCGCCGAGCACCTCGCCGACGACGCCAGCTGCGTCGTCGTGTCGTCGGCGATCCGGAAGGACAACCCCGAGCTGGTCCGCGCCGCCGAGCTGGGCATCCCCGTGGTGCACCGCTCCGACGCGCTGGCCGCGCTGATGGAGGGGCTGCGGCCGATCGCCGTGGCCGGTACGCACGGCAAGACGACCACCACCTCCATGCTGGCGGTCTCGCTCACCGAGCTGGGCCTGAAGCCGTCGTACGCCATCGGCGGCGATCTGGACGCGCCCGGTTCCAACGCGCTGCACGGCGAAGGCGACATCTTCGTCGCCGAGGCCGACGAGTCGGACCGCAGCTTCCACAAGTACGCGCCCGAGGTCGCCATCGTCCTCAACGTCGAGCTGGACCACCACGCCAACTACGCCTCGATCGAGGAGATCCACGAGTCCTTCGAGACCTTCGTGGGCCGGATCACCGAGGGCGGCACGCTGGTCGTCTCCGCCGACCACGAGGGCGCCCGCGAGCTGACCCGGCGGGTGCGGGGCCGGGACGTGCGGGTCGTGACCTACGGCGAGGCGGCCGACGCCGACGTCCGTGTCCTCGCGGTCGTCCCGCAGGGGCTGAAGAGCCAGGTCACCGTGGTGCTGGACGGCCAGGAGCTGACCTTCGGGGTGTCCGTGCCGGGCCGGCACTACGCCCTCAACGCGGTCGCCGCGCTCGCCGCCGGCGCCGCCCTCGGCATCCCGGCCGCGCAGCTGGCGCCCGCGCTCGCGGCCTACACCGGCGTCAAGCGGCGCCTCCAGCTCAAGGGCGAGGCGGCCGGCGTCCAGGTGATCGACTCCTACGCCCACCACCCGACCGAGATGACCGCCGACCTGGAGGCCATGCGCGCCGCCGCCGGTGACGCGCGGATCCTCGTCGTCTTCCAGCCGCACCTGTTCTCCCGCACCCAGGAGCTGGGCAAGGAGATGGGGCAGGCGCTGGCCCTCGCCGACGCCTCCCTGGTCCTCGACATCTACCCGGCCCGCGAGGACCCGATCCCCGGCGTCACCAGCGAGCTGATCATCGACGCCGCGCGCGCGGCCGGTGCCGACGTCACCGCGGTGTCCGACAAGGCGGAGATTCCCGCGGCGGTCGCGGGAATGGCGAAGCCCGGTGATCTCGTTCTCACCATGGGCGCGGGCGACGTGACCGACCTGGGCCCGCTGATCCTGGACCGCCTGTCGCAGTAAAGGGGCTGAGAACTGATGTCGTACGACGTCGAGAAGCCGGACGAGCAGTGGCGTGCGGAGCTGACCCCCGCCGAATACGCCGTGCTGCGCCAGGCCGCCACCGAGCCGGCCTTCACCGGTGAGTACACGGACACCAAGACCAAGGGCGTCTACTCCTGTCGGGCCTGTGGCGCCGAGCTGTTCACCTCCGACACCAAGTTCGAGTCGCACTGCGGCTGGCCGTCGTTCTACGACCCGAAGGACACCGACGCCGTCGAACTGGTCGAGGACCGCTCGCACGGCATGGTCCGCACCGAGGTGCGCTGCGCCCGCTGCGGTTCCCACCTCGGGCACGTCTTCGAGGGCGAGGGTTACCCGACCCCGACCGACCAGCGGTACTGCATCAACTCCATCTCCCTGCGGCTGGAGCCCCAGGAGGGCTGAGGCCCCCGCTGCGGTACCGCCGGGGCGGCCGGGGCCGGTGCTCGGGTCGCCCCGGTTTGAGATCCTGTGAGGGTGTTGGGTGTGGCGCGGTGGATGCGGTCCCGTCGCAGGCCCCTGTCCGTCGAGCGAGCCCGCCGCCGCGACGGCGGCGGCCCCGGCGAGGGCGAGCGGGCTCCGCGGGCCGAGGCGCGGCTGGCCGATCTGCGGGAGACCCTGGCCGGGATCGGCACGACCCTCGACGCGGCCACCACCCACACCGAGCTGACCCGGGCCGCCGTACGGCTGGCCGGGGGAGCCGCCGCCGTGCTGTGCCGCACCCCGGACACCGACTCCGGGTACGACGCGGTCACCGGGGACGCCGGGCTGCTGCCCGATGTCCGGTGGGCCGCCGCGGCGGCCCGCGAGGCGCGCGTCCCGGCCGTCGGCGCCTCGCCGGAGCCCTGGCTGGAGTACGCGGGCACCACCCGCGGCACCGGCCTGTGCGCCCCGCTGACCAGCGGGGACGAGGTGTACGGCGTCCTGGTCTGGGCGCGCCCCGGGGGGCCGCTGCGGCGGGCCGAGGCCGAACTGCTCGCCCTGCTCGCCGAGCGCGCCGCCTCCCACCTGCGGCACGCCCGCGTCCACGAGCAGGTCAGCCGTACCGCCGGTGATCTCCAGCGCGCGCTGCTCGCCGAGCCCGGCCGGCCGCACCCCAACCTGGACGTGGCGATCCGCTATCTGCCGGTGGGCCTGAGCACCCTGGTGGGCGGCGACTGGTGCGAGACCGTCCGGCTGCACTTCGGCCGGACCCTGCTGGTCGTCGGTGACGTCATGGGGCACGGCCTGGAGTCCGCCGTCGACATGAGCGCCTACCGGTCCTCCCTGCGCTACATCGCCTCCTCCGACCTCCCCCCGCACCGGGTGCTGCGGCAGATGGACGACATCGCCTCCGGGGAGGGCGAGCGCAGGCCCGCGACGTGTCTGCTCGCCCGCGTCGACCCCGGCCGGGGCCAGGTCACGCTCGCCAGCGCCGGCCATCTGCCGCCCGCGCTGATCGACCCGGACGGCTCGACCAGCCTGCTGCCCGTGCCGGTCGGGCCGCCGCTGGGCACCGGGCTCGGCGGGTACGAGTCGGCCACGCACCGGCTCGCGCCCGGCCAGACGCTCGTGGCGTTCACCGACGGGCTCGTGGAACGCCGCGGCGAGGACATCGACCGCTCCCTGGCCCGGCTGGCCGCCCTGCGCTTCACCGCCGGTGACGCCCTCGACGCGGTCCTGGACACCATCCTCAGCCGCCTGGACGCCCGCCACGCCGAGGACGACGTCGCGATCCTGGCGGCGCGCCCGCACACGAGACAGGGAGGCTCGGCGACGGTGGGGGCGGGGAGTGCGCGAGCGGCGGCCGGCTGACCTCGTCGCAGGGGGGGCGGCCACGACTCGGTCGCCGCTGGCCCAGCGTCAAGCCGGTGGCCGCAAGAACGGTGAACACGTGCAGGCGGCGCGGCAGAGGCAACTGACCGCACAGCAACGCCAGTTGCTCACCGTGATCCTCAAGTGGCGGCGCGTCACCCGTGGTAGTGGGAGGTCCCCGTGACGTGATGCCCCGGTTCCACCGGCGGCCCGCCCGCGCGCGGAGCGAACGCGCTCCCGCCAAAGTGCTGAAACACTGGCGGTCTAGACTCTCCCCGCATCAGCCCAGGAACGGTCGCCCGAAGGGTACGCGGCGTTTTGATACGGATAGATTCAGTCACGAAGCGGTATCCCGACGGCACGGTCGCGGTCGACCGGCTGTCGTTGGACATACCGGACCGCGCGATCACCGTCCTCGTCGGGCCCTCGGGCTGTGGCAAGACGACGACCCTGCGGATGATCAACCGGATGGTGGAGCCCAGCGAGGGCAGCATCCTCCTCGACGGCCAGGACATCCGGCAGCAGCCGGTCAACACCCTGCGCCGGTCGATGGGCTACGTCATCCAGAACGCCGGGCTCTTCCAGCACCGCACCATCCTCGACAACATCGCCACCGTGCCCCGCCTGCTCGGCTGGACCAAGCAGAAGGCACGGGCCCGGGGCGCCGAGCTGATGGAACGCGTGGGCCTCGACTCCGCGCTGGCCAAGCGGTACCCGTACCAGCTCTCCGGCGGCCAGCAGCAGCGCGTCGGCGTGGCCCGCGCCCTCGCCGCCGACCCGCCGGTGCTGCTGATGGACGAGCCGTTCTCCGCGGTCGACCCCGTCGTCCGCAAGGGACTCCAGGACGAACTCCTGCGCATCCAGGACGAGCTGGGCAAGACCATCGTCTTCGTCACCCACGACATCGACGAGGCGATCAAGCTGGGAACCAAGGTCGCCGTGCTGCGCACCGGCGGCCGGCTCGCCCAGTTCGCCCCGCCCGCCGAACTGCTCAGCGCGCCCGCCGACCCCTTCGTGGAGGACTTCCTCGGCGCCGACCGCGGCATCCGCCGGCTCTCCTTCTTCCCGTCCGCGGGACTGGAGTTGGAGACCGCACCCATCGTCCCGATCGACGCCGACGCCGGCAAGCTCGCCGCCCGCGCCGCCACGGCCCCCTATCTCCTCGTCACCGACCTCGACGGCAGGCCGCTCGGCTGGAGCGAACCGGACCGGCTCACCGCCGGCGCCATCGACCGGGAGCAACTCCTCGACCACGGCCGGCCGTTCGTGCCGGACACCGACTCGCTGCGCACCGCGCTCGACGGGGCCGTGCTCTCGCCGACCGGCTGGGCCGTCGCGGTGGACGGCGAGGGACGCGCGGTCGGCGTCGTCTCCCAGCAGGCCATCGGCGAGGCGATCCGCGCCGCCCACAGCGCGGTGGCGGAGCACGCCGACGCGAAGGCCGGGCGATGAGCGGCTTCTTCGACCTCCCGAGCGACCTCCAGCACAGCTACCTCGGCCTCATCGGGCTGCATCTGCGCGAGGCCCTGCTGCCGGTGCTGGCCGGACTGCTCGTCTCCCTGCCGATCGCCCAGCTGTGCGTGCGGTTCCGCTGGATCTACCCGCCCGTCCTCGGCATCACCACCGTCCTCTACGCCATCCCCTCGCTCGCCTTCTTCGTCGTCCTCATCGACTACTTCGGGCAGAGCGAGACCACGGTGATGATCCCGCTCGCCCTCTACAGCCTGGTGGTGCTCGTCCCGGCCATCGTGGACGGCGTCCGGTCGGTGCCGCCGGAGACCCTGGCCGCCGCGCAGGCCATGGGCTTCGGGGCCGTACGCCGGTACTTCCAGGTCCAGTTGCCCATCGCCGTACCCGCGATCATCGCCGGCCTGCGGGTGGCCACCGTCTCCAGCATCTCGCTGGTCAGCGTCGGCATGCTCATCGGCAACCAGGGCGCCCTCGGCAACATGCTGTACGACGCCCAGACCTACCACCGGCCCGCACTGGCCGTGAACTCCGTCCTGACCATCGCGGTGCTGGGCATCCTCGCGGACGCCGTCCTCGTCCTCGTCCGCCTCCTCCTCACCCCCTGGATGCCGCGGAAGGGTGCCGCCCGGTGAACGTCCTGAACTTCGCGCACGCCTTCTTCAGCGACAGCGCCCACTGGCACGGCTACGACGGCATCCCCACCCGCTTCACCGAGCACATCAAGTACTCCGTCGAAGCCCTGCTGATCGCCGCCGCGATCGGGCTGCCGGTCGGCCTGCTCACCGGCCACACCGGGCGCGGCGGCAACGCCCTCGCGCTCGTCGCCACCGCCGGCCGCGCGCTGCCCAGCTTCGGCCTGCTGGTGCTGATGTTCATCTGGATCGGCTTCGGCCTGCTGCCGGTGATGATCCCGCTCGTCGTGCTCGCCGTACCGCCGATCCTGGTCACCACCTACGAGGCGGTCCGCTCCGTCGATCCCTCCCCGGTGGACGCGGCCCGGGGCATGGGGATGCCCGAGGCGCGCGTGCTGCTCCAGGTGGAGGTGCCGGTCGCGCTCCCGCTGATCCTCAGCGGCCTGCGCACGGCGGCCATCCAGATCGTCTCCACCGCCACCATCGCCGCCTACGTCAGCCTGGGCGGCCTCGGCCGGTACATCATCGACGGCCTCTACCAGAAGAACTACGAGAAGGTCGTCGGCGGCGCCACGCTCGTCGCCGGCCTCGCCCTCGCGACCCTCGCCGTGTTCTGGGCGGCGTCCCGGCTCACGGTGTCGCCGGGGGTGCGCCGCGCCACCTGACGGTCACCGCTCGGTGCGGGCCAGCGCGATGTCGAGTACGACGAGCAGCGCGTCCCGCACCGAGCCCCGCTCCCGGGCGTCGAACACCACGACCGGCACCCCGTCGGAGACGTCCAGTGCCCAGCGGACGTCCTCCAGGGAGTGCTCCACCCGGCCGTCGAAGGCGTTCACCGCGACGGCGAACGGGATGCCCTTGTGCTCGAAGTAGTCGACGGCCGCGTAGCAGTCGTCCAGCCGGCGGGTGTCGACGATGACGAGCCCGCCGACCGCGCCCTCCACGATGTCGTCCCACATGAACCCGAACCGCTCCTGCCCGGGCGTGCCGAACAGGTACAGCTTCAACGTCGGGTCGATGGTGATGCAGCCGAAGTCCATCGCGACGGTCGTCGTGGTCTTGCGCGGGGTGTGCGTCAGGTCGTCCACGCCGGCCGCCACCTCGGTGATCGACGCCTCGGTGGTCAGCGGCTCGATCTCCGATATCGCGCCGACGGCCGTGGTCTTGCCCACGCCGAAGCCGCCCGCGATCACCATCTTCACCGGCAGCGGCGGCCGTACCGCCGCCGGCGCGGCCGGGCCCCGGGCCAGGAGCGGTTCAGTCGGTGTCACTCGGTACCCCTCGGGAGTCGGGGATGGCCCGCAGGCCATCGATAACCCTGCGCAGGACGGACGCGTCGTGGGTGGCCTCGGCGTCCGGCACGTACACCGCCAACTGGCCCGCCTCGCGCAGGTCTTCGGCCAGGACGCGGACCACGTTGAGATGCAGCCGCAGCCGGGCCGCGAGTTCCGCGAGGGACTGCGGCAGCCGGCAGGCGGCGACGATGTCGTGCTGCTCGAAGGAGAGCCGGCCGAGCGCGTCGAGACCGTCCGCGGTGGACACCACCTGGGTCTCCACGGGCAGCGCCCGGCCGGAGGCGGCGTCCGCGACCCGGCCTGCGGTGACCAGGTACGGCCGTACGGCGGGGACGGGGCCGACCGGGTCCGGGCCCGGGGGCGGAATGCCGTCCGCCATGCCGTCCGCCATGGGAACCTTCTCCTCCTCAGCGGGCCGCCGCCGAGCCCACGCTGTTCTTCAGCTCCAGTACGAGCTGCGGGCTCAGCGCGGCACCGGCGCGGTTGGCGAACAGCGTCATCTCGTAGGCGATGTTGCCGAGCTTCGCCTCCTTGTCGGTGACGACGCCGAGCACGGCGCCGCTGCCGATCGCGGAGACGATGACGTGGCCGCCCTCCAGATCGATGATGACCTTGTTCAGTCCGCCGAGGCCGTAGTTGCCGGAGGCGCCCGCGGCCAGGCTGGTGATGCCGGACACGATCGCCGCGAGCCGCTCGGAGTCGGCGTGCTCGCGCAGCTGTGACACCGCGATCAGCAGGCCGTCGGAGGACACGGCGATGGCGTCGACGACGCCGGCGGTCTCGGTCGCGAAGCGGTTCAGCAGCCACGTGAAGTCGGCCGCGGCTGCCTGCAGGTCGGTCGGCGTGGTGCCGCCCGTCGGGCTGTCACCTGTCGACGTGCTCACTGCTCGGCTCCTTCCGGAAGGTGGTTCGGGTCGTGCGGCGGGGTGGTCGGGGGTGTGGGGGTGGTGGTGTCCGCGGGCGTGGGGTGCGTGGGGGCGGGGTGCGGTGGGGGGTCGGCGGCCGGGGTGTCGTCGGCGCGGGGCGGGGCGGCATCCGGGTGGGACGAGCGCGTGACCGCGCCGGTGCTGTCCGGGCGGGCCCGGTGCGATGCCGTGGTCACGTCGTCCGGGCGCGTCGCCGTGCCGCTCTCCTGAGGAGCCGTACCGATGCTCACCGGGCGGGCGAAGGAGCCCGTGTCGCTGTCCCGTCGGGCGCGTTCGACCGCGTCCTCGAACTCCTCCAGCGCGCTGCGGACGGCCTCCGCGTCCAGCGGTCCCACGGTCTCCGGCACCGCCGGGGCGGCACCGGCGGTGCGTGATCTTCCCCTCGGTCTGCTCCCACAGCTCGGGGCCGGTCGAGTGATAGTGCGAGAGCGGGTTGTTGGGGTTGGAGTACTGGTCGGGCTTCCA
>NZ_JBEXKG010000129.1:0-22245 GCF_040609555.1 Streptomyces sp. NPDC004658 | reverse complement strand
CGGCCGGCGACCCGGAAGTCCTGGTCTTCGACTACGCGCGCACCCACTGGGACGGCAGCAAGGTGCGCAACCAGCTCAGTCTTCCCTGCGCCGGCAGCGGGGCCGACGGGGGCGTGCCGCGTCGCGGTCCGTCGTTCGGGGGTCGCGATCCGTGTTGCTCCACAGGGACCAACCTAGGTCTGTTTATGTGCCGAATCGCCCGTGAGACACGCCGATGGCCAGAGCTTGGCCGGACGATCACCGCTCCCGTGAGACGGGCGCGCGCGACGCCGTAAACTGGTGGATCGGCCAGTGTCGGTCTCTGGCCCCTGGCAGCCCCTGGCCCACTCACTACGGGAAGTCGCAACGTGTCGCTCACGATCGGAATCGTCGGCCTGCCCAATGTCGGCAAGTCGACCCTGTTCAACGCCCTGACCAAGAACGACGTGCTGGCGGCCAACTACCCGTTCGCCACGATCGAGCCGAACGTCGGCGTCGTCGGCGTGCCCGACGGCCGCCTCGCCCAGCTCGCCTCGATCTTCAAGTCGGAGCGCATCCTTCCGGCCACGGTCGACTTCGTCGACATCGCCGGCATCGTGCGCGGTGCCTCCGAGGGCGAGGGCCTGGGCAACAAGTTCCTCGCGAACATCCGTGAGTCCGACGCGATCTGCCAGGTCATCCGCGCCTTCAAGGACGAGAACGTCGTCCACGTCGACGGCAAGGTCTCGCCGAAGGACGACATCGAGACGATCAACACCGAGCTGATCCTCGCCGACCTCCAGACCATCGAGAAGGTCCTGCCCCGCCTCCAGAAGGAGTCGCGGATCAAGAAGGACATCGCGCCCAAGGTCAAGGCCGTCGAGGAGGCCAAGGAGATCCTGGAGAAGGGCGACACGCTCTTCGCGCACGGCATCGTCCAGGGCAGCGAGCGCGCCGAGCTCCTGCACGACCTGCACCTGCTCACCACCAAGCCGTTCCTCTACGTCTTCAACGTGGACGAGGACGAACTGGTGGACGAGGACTTCAAGAACGAGCAGCGCGCGCTGGTCGCCCCCGCCGAAGCCATCTTCCTCAACGCCAAGCTGGAGGCCGACCTCGCCGAGCTGGACGAGGAGGAGGCCCTGGAGCTCCTCCAGTCCGTCGGCCAGGACGAGCCCGGCCTCGCCACCCTCGCCCGCGTCGGCTTCGACACCCTCGGCCTGCAGACCTACCTGACCGCCGGCCCCAAGGAGTCCCGCGCCTGGACCATCAAGAAGGGCGCGACGGCCCCCGAGGCGGCCGGTGTCATCCACACCGACTTCCAGAAGGGCTTCATCAAGGCCGAGGTCATCTCCTTCACCGACCTGGTCGAGGCCGGCTCGGTCGCCGAGGCCCGCGCCAAGGGCAAGGCCCGGATGGAGGGCAAGGACTACGTGATGCAGGACGGGGACGTGGTGGAGTTCCGCTTCAACGTCTAATACCTTCGGCGAAGGCCGTCTGACCTGCGGCGGAGCGGGTTGGGCGGCCTTTGGCGGTCCGCACAGAGTCCGCAGCGGGCTGGATGAGTCCGACACACGGGGGAGCGGTTACGCCGCTTCGTCGACCTGCGGCTGCGTAACGCTCAAGCGCCCTGGCCGGCAGCGTGCGCAGCCGGTTCTGGTCGAGGACGGGCAAGGGCGGAGCCGTACGGGTGCCGTGCAGGACCACGGCCGCGGCGACGCCGTCGAGGTCGTCGGCCTCGCGTACGGACGGCCCGAGGTCCTCCATGAGCATGCCGAGCCAGCCGCCCAGGACGGCGGAGGCGTGGACCTGGGGGACGGGTACGCCGAGGGTGTGGGCCAGACGGAGGGCCTGGTCCTCGCTGTCGAACGGCTTCTTGGCGTACTTGAAGATGGCCGTGGAGCCGTCGGGGAAGGTCACGCGCTCGACACCAGACATGGACCACACCCGTACCTCCTCCCGTACGGCGGTGGTCTGGCCGGTCGCGGTGAGCAGGTTGTCGAGGAGTTCAGCGCTGGGGTTCGTGGTCACAGGAGGGCTCCGGGGAGATGGTGGCGTCCGGGGCAGGCGGGGATGCCGGCCCGCCCCGGAGCCTGATCGGGCGGGGTTATGCGGCGGGGTTCACGCGGTGGGCGTAGACCTGCTCGATCCAGCCCGTCTTGAAGGCCGTGAGGTCGTCACGGAAGTTCGCCATCGAGGCACCGTAGGGCGCGACCACGCCGCCGGACTGGTCCGGCACGGACTGGCACCCGTGCACGAGCCGGCCGCCGAGCGCCGCGTGGGCCTTGATGGACTCGATCCGGCGGTGCTCGTTGAACCAGCCGCCGTGGTAGACCTCGTCGAGCATCCCGCCCGTCTCGTCGTCCAGGTCGAAGACGACGGACGTGGCGGCGGGGAAGAACCAGCACGGGCCGACGTTGGAGATGTGCCCGTCCAGCTCGACCTTGTTGAGCGCCATGAGCGTGGCCGCCTCGCGGAGCATCCGCAGGTGCTCGGCGGTGATCTGCGGCAGGCCGAGGCCGGCCAGGTGCTCCTCGCGGAAGAGGTAGGCGTACACCTCGTACGCGATGGCCAGGACGCGGGCCGCGTCGGACGTGGACTCGCTGTGCTGCTTGATGAAGTCGAGCGCGAGCTGCTCGACCGCGCTCTCGGTCGTCTCGTCCACGTCCAGGAGCTGGGACTTGACCAACTCCCAGTCGGCGACGAGCCAGGTGTTCGACTCGAAGCGGAAGAAGTACTCGGCCGGGTCGATGGTGATGCGCCGACCGTCGACCTGGATGCCGGGCAGGCGGCTCCAGCGCGGGTCGAACGCCTCGGGCAGCTCGACCGTGATGGCCGTGGTGTCGATGGTGGTCACCGTGTCTCCGTCTCTGATCGGCCGGGTCTGGGCACAGGAATGCCCGAGCCTGGTGTGGGCCTACGGAACTTCGGGCTGCCACCCGGACCAAGGGGGAGCCTGGATCGCGGTCGCGCCGTTCCGGGCGGCTGCTGATAAGTGAACCGGTGGTCACGCTCAGTGCGTACGGTGGAAGGCAGTTGAAGCGGTATACGCGGTTTACAGCTCCAGAGCGGAGGCGATCGTGGCGGCGCGGAGAGAACCCAACTCCCGTCTGCGCGACGTCATCGCGGCGGTCGGCTGCACCTACGAGGCCCTCGCCAGAGACGTGCGGCGCATCGCGGCCGAGAACGGCGAGATCCTCCAGACCAACAAGTCGGCCATCTCGCACTGGGTGAACGGCACCCGCGCCCCGTCCGGCCGGGTAGGTCGGTACCTGGCCGAGGCGCTGTCCCGCCGAGCGGGGCGCACGGTCACCCAGACCCAGATCGGCCTCCAGGCCGGTGACGACGAAGAGCCGGCGGAATCCGACCCCGTCCTCGCGGCTACCGATCTGGGTCGGGCCGACGTCGAGCGCCGCCGCTTCCTCGCCATCGCGGCCTTCACCACCGCCGGCGTCGCCATGCCGCTCGGCTACGACCACGAAGCCACCGCCCGTATGCTCCGCGCCCGCACCGGCAGGTCCCTGGTCGGGGCGGAGGACGTGGACGTCGTACGCCAGATCACTGCGGCCTTCAGCGCTGCCGACGAACGCCTCGGCGGCGGGCACGGCCTGACCACCGTCACCGCGTACCTCGCCGACACCGCCGCACCCATGCTGCGCGGACGCTTCCCCAGCGAAGCCTTACGCCGGGCCGCCTTCGGCGCTGTCGCGGAACTCGCCTACCTCGCAGGGTGGAAGCACCACGAGCCGATCTCCTCGGGGTGCTGGGACGGCATCGGTCACCTTTCCGGGTGGAGGTCGGTCCGGTCGATCCAGGTGGGGGCGACGAAGATGTTGCTGCCGGTGGGGGCTTCTGTGGCTTCCAGCAGGGACCAGGTGCGGGACTCTTCGACCAGGTGCTCCCAGGGCGCGGTCCAGTCGAGTTCCCAGTCCAGGCCGGGGCCGGAGATGCCGTACGTGCGGCCGGCGTCCACGCGCCAGAACTGGGAGTAGAGGATCACCTGGGCGTGGTCGGCCAGGTCGTTGATGATCTCGGTGAAGTGGGTCGAGGGCCAGCCGGGGGCGTCGTCCGCAGTGGTGGCTCGTAGGCGCGCGGTGAGTGGCGGGACGACAGGGTTACGGACGCCGAGTTCGGTCAGCGCCCAGCGGATGCCGACAGACTCGGTCCAGTCCGGTGGGTCACCCGTTCCAGACAGGCGCGGTAGGCGCGGCGCAGGGGCTCGATGGCGCCGTCGATCTCCAGGCTCGCCAGGGCCATGGCCGCCCATTCGCGGACGGTCGGGTTGTCGCTGTCCAGCAGGCCGATGAGGGCGGGGCCGCAGCGGGGATCGCCCACCTCCTCGAAGACCTCGATGGCGGTCAGCTGACCGAAGCCGCCGAGGGAAAGCAGGCCGTTGATGATGGCGGGTATGGCGTCGGCGCCGATCCAGATCAGCTCCGCGCGGGCGTCGTAGGACTCGTCGGCCTCGCCGTCGAGCTGCTGGACGAGTGTCTCGATGTGGGAGGTCATGACGCGGAGTGGTCCCGGCGCCAGAAGGTGGGGAGCCACCAGCAGAGCACCGAGTGGTCGTCGGGCCACGGGGCGCGGTCCTCGGCCGCCCAGTCCTCGAAGGAGTCGCGCGTCAGGTCGATGGGGCGCCAGGCGGGGTCGAGCGGCTCGTCCTCGGCCGGCGGGCGGACGAATCGGCGGCCGTACTCGTCGCAGGCGCCGAAGTCCTGGTAGTTCCGCTGGGCCTCGATCAAGGAGACCTTGTTCGCGCCGCCGCCCATGGTCGGCCAGCGGAACTGGACCCCGTCGTCCTCCCAGAAGCAGACGGGGCAGATCTCGTACGAGCCGGGCATCGCGTCCAGCACGCGGTGCCCGCAGCATGGGCAGGGGTAGCGGTCGCTCACCTGGGCAGTTTCCTTGCCGGTCCCGTCGGTGCGCCATGGATTTCTCGGCCTCCGCCCGCCCAGCCGGTCCGCAGCCAGTCCGCAGGACACCCGTAAACGGCCGTCGGGAGCCAACGCACGTCAACGAGGAACCCCAGGTCAGCGCCCTGCTCGGGGCTCCGCCGCAGGTCAGGAGCAGCTTGCAGACATTCCGCTTCAACGTCTGACGCATGACCCCGGGGCCGGATCGTCGACCCCGGCCCCTTCCTGTCCCCTCCGGCTGGGCCCCCGGAGCGGATGTGCGTCAGGTGAGGGGCGACGCGCACGCCAGGAACGGGCCGGCCGCCCTGCTCCAGGACTCGCCCCGGGCGAGTGCGGCTGCCCCCTCCGTACGCAGCGACTCGACGACGGGTGAGAGGAAGTCCGTACGCCAGTGCCGTACGGCTTCCTCCGGCATCCCGCTCGCGTCGACGACCGCGCCCACCTTCGCTTCCAGCACGGCCGCGCCCTCCGCGACGTCGTCACCGGTCCACTCGTCCATGCGGTCGGCCACCAGGGCCCAGGTCAACTTGATCATCTGCCGGATCGTAGAGGCGGCGGCGCCGGGTGAGGAGAAGGAGCCCGGCTCTTCCGGAGCCGGGCCCCTTCGTCAGGTGCCGCTGGTGATGGCGGCCACGCGGGGTGCCACCAGCGTCCGGTAGCACTCCGTGCGCAGTGCCACCGACTCGTCGAGTCGTCCGGTGTTGAAGAAGATCTCCTCGTGCGTGAAGAGGGCCGGGTCGGCGATCACCTCCAGCTCGGGGTCGAAGCTCAACGGCATGATGCAGCCGCTGACACAGCCCGTGAGCTGTTCGGCGACCTCCCGCGCCGCGAATGACGCCTCCCTGCCGGCGTACAGCGCGGCGAGCGCGGCCAGGTCGGCCCGGCGGTCCCCGGGCACCACCGCGATCACGTACCGGCGCCGTTTGCTGCTCAGCGCCACCCTGATGACGAGGCTCTTCGCGGCCTGGTCCAAGCGGTGGCCGCGCAGCGCGCTGGCCAGGTCGGTGCGTCCCTGCGGAGCGTGGTTCAGCAGGCGGTACCGGGCACCGCCGGCGGCCAGCAGGTCGAGCAGGCGGGTACGGCTGTCCGCAGTCGCGAGCGCGGAGGACATGGCGATCCTTTTCTCGAGGAGGTGTCGGACGCTCAGCGGTCGCGCAGCTCCAAGGTGCAGCACTTGACGCTGCCGCCCGCCTTGAGCAGTTCGGTGAGCTCGACCCCGATCGGTTCGAAGCCGCGGGCGCGCAACTGGGCGTGCAGCCCCTTCGCCGCGGTCGGCAGCAGCACATGGCGTCCGTCGGAGAAGGCGTTGAGCCCGAAGACGGCCGCGTCCTCGGCCGTGGCGATCACCGCGTGGGGGAACAGGGCCCGCAGCACGGCCTGGCTGCCCGGGGTGAAGGCGTCGGGGTAGTACATGATCTCGTCGTCGGACAGGACGGCGAGGGCGGTGTCCAGGTGGTAGTGCCTCGGGTTGACCAGCGTCAGCGAGGTGACCGGCAGCCCGAAGAACTCCTGCGCCTCGGCGTGCGCGCGGATGTCGGTGCGGAAGCCGGTTCCGGCCAGTATCCGCCGGCCGACGGTGAGGAAGTCGCCCTCGCCCTCGTTGATGTGCTCGGGCCACAGCACGTCCTGGTAGCCGTGCTCCTCGAACCAGCGCAGGTAGGCGGGCCCCTCGGCGGTGCGCTCGGCGTGCCGGAAGCGGGCGCCGAAGACCCTGCCGTCGACGACGGTGGCGCCGTTGGCCGCGAACACCATGTCGGGCAGCCCCTCGACCGGCTTGATCTCCTCGACGCTGTGGCCCAGTTCGAGGTAGAGGTCGCGCAACTGCTCCCACTGGCGCACCGCGAGCATGGTGTCGGTGCTGCGGCCGGGGTTCATCCAGGGGTTGATCGAGTACGTCACGTCGTAGTGCCGGGGCCGGCACATCAGCAGCCTGCGGCGGGTGGCGGTCCGAGCGGGCTGCTCCGCCGGGAGGGTCGAGACGCTGGGCGCGATGGTGTCGGTGACCGGCACGGTTGCTCCTTCGGCTTTTCTCATGGGTGATGAGGTACGGAACGGGTCTCACGGGTGGTGAGGGGGAGGGGGCTCACTCGTGGTGAGGGAGAGACAGGCTCAGGGGAGGGGGGAGGTGCCGGTCTGTCAGCGGCCGCTGGGGATCGCTGTTTCGCCGGGGGTTTCCTCGGCAGCGGTCACGCGGGCGGCGCCGGCGTCCTCCGCCGCGACGGCCTTCACGGCGGGCTCCGGCCCGGCCGGGTCCGTCCGCTCGGCCGCGTCCCGCGGTTCGTCCGACGAGCGCAGGCCGGCGAAGGCCAGGGCCGCCGCCACCACGCCGAGGACCGCGCAGGTCGCCCAGACACCGTCGCCGTAGTGGGTCCACATCAGCATGCCGAGGGCCGGGCCGACCGCCGAGCCGAGACCGAACACGGTCTGGGACGCGGCGATGTAGCGGCCGCGGACCTTCTCGTCGGCCTTGGCCGGATGCGCCCACAGGGTCGGCCCGCTGACCATGAGACCGCCCACGCTGACCGCGGTGGTCAGCAGGACCAGCGCGGGCACGCTGCCGGGCAGGCCGTAGCCGGCGATGCCGAGGCAGTAGACGAACGTACCCACCGTCGCGGCCGTGCTCGCGCGCCAGCGGCCGATGCGTGCCGTGACCGCCAGTTCGAAGCTGATCAGCAGGGCCGAGGACAGGGTGAGCACACCGCTGTACAGGGAGGTGGGGTGGCCCGCCTCGTCCAGGTCGACCGGCAGCACCGCGAAGAACTGGGCGTACACCAGGGCGCTGAGCAGCATGGAGGTCAGGTAGAGCAGGAAGCGGTGGTCGCGCACCATGGTCCCGTACGCCGAGCGGTGGGCCTCCTGCGCGGTGCCGGGGTCCTGCGCGCCGGCGGTCGAGGCCGGCCGGGGCAGCAGGGCCGCGGCGAGCAGGGCATAGGCCAGCGCGGTCGAGCCGTCCACCCAGAACAGCAGGTTCCAGTCGATCTGGATGAGGCCGGCGGCGAGCAGCGGGCCGGCGGCGGCGCCGATGTTCATGGCGATGCGCAGCATGGAGAAGCCCATGACGCGATACTCGTCCGGCATCAGATCGCTCAGCAGCGCGGAGGCGGCCGGCCGGTACGACTGCGTCATCAGGCCGAGGACGACGACCACGCCGAGCAGGACCGGGTAGTCGCCGGGGTCGGCCAGCCACGGGATGAGGAAGACCAGGACGGCCGAGCAGCTCATCGCCGTGGTGATGGTGTTGCGGCTGCCGAGCCGGGAGGTCAGTTCGCCGCCGAGGAGGGTGCCCACGACGGCGCCCACGCCGTAGGCGCCGAGCAGGAAGCCCGCTTTGTCGACGCCGTACCCGCGGTGTGTCAGGTACAGCACCAAGAAGGTCTGCACGAAGGCGCCGAGCTGGTTGAGCAGCACACCGCCGAGGAGGTAGCGGACCGAGCGGGGCGTGGCCCGCAGGGCGTCGAGGACGCCGGGCGCGGCGTTCTCCTTGGACTTGGACACACTCATCGCTTCACCTTCGTTGGGGGAGAGGGGCCCTGTGGGCCCGCGGCGGCCCGGTGCGGGCCGGGTGTCAGGAACCGACGGCCTGGTCGAAGGAGAAGACCCCGTCGGGGTCGTACTTCTGCTTCACCTGGACCAGGCGCGGGTAGTTGGCGCCGTAGTACGCCTCCCGCCAGTTCGTGAGCTTCGGGTCGACGAAGTTCTGGTAGGCGGATCCGGTGACGTGCGGGGCCATGGCGGCGTGCAGGCCGTCCAGCCAGTCGAGGTTGGCGGCGATCCGGTCGGGGCCGTCGTCGTCCGTCCAGGAGGTGTCCATGGAGACCAGGAACAGGGTGTCCCGGTGGACGAAGGCGGTGGCGTCCGGGGCCACACGGTTGATGGCGCCGCCCCAGGAGAACAGGCCGACCCCGCCGCCGTCGGCGTTGTGGCTGCCGGGCCAGCGCTCGACCCAGGACAGCATGGTCCCGACGCCGTCGGCGGACAGCGGCTCGCGGATGTAGTTGGAGCGGAGCGCGAACTGGTCCCCGGAGGTGGCGTGGACCATGTACTTGTTGGCCTCCCAGAACGTGCGCTCGGTGACGTCCCGGGACACCGGCGTGGCCGCGGCCAGGACCGGGTCCAGGATCTCCAGGCACTCGCTCGCCGGTCCGAAGTACTGGCCCTGGAGGGTGACTTCGGCGTTGTCCCGGATGGCGCCGAGCCCGGTGCCGTGCGTCCACACACCGAGCCGGGCCGCGAAGTCGTCCGGCGCCCGCCGCACCATGTCCTGGCCGGCCTCCAGGACGGCGGCGGCGTCCGCCCACTTCCAGGTGACGTGGAAGGTGGTGACGTCCGGGACGGGGTGGGCCTGGAAGGTGAGGGAGACGTTGATGCCGAAGTTGCCGCCGCCGCCGCCCTTGCAGGCCCAGAACAGGTCGGGGTTCTCCCGCTCGTTGGCCACCGCGAGGGAGCCGTCGGCGAGGACCACGGTGGTCTCCACCAGGGCGTCGGCGGTCAGTCCGTAGCGGCGGGCGGCGAAGGCGGCGCCACCGCCGAGCGCCAGGCCCGCGACACCGACGGTCGGGCTGGTGCCGGTGGAGAAGACCATCTCGTACGGCTGCACCGCGTCGTAGACATGGCTGATCTTGGCGCCGCCACCCGCGACGACCAGGCCGGTGGAGCCGTCCGCACGGGTCTGGGTGAGCCGGCTGAGGTCGATGACCAGGCCGTCGCCCACGGAGTAACCGGCGAAGCTGTGGCCGCCGTTGCGGGCGACGACCGGGACCCCCCGCTCGCGCGCCCAGACCAGGGCCCGCTGGACGTCCGCGGTGTGGGCCGCGGTGAGCACGGCGGCCGGGGTGCGGTGCTTGTAGCGCGTGTTGAACAGGTGCGAGCCGACGCGGAAGCCGGGGCTGCCCGGCAGGAAGACGCGCCCCTCCACCTCGCCGGCCAGCCGGGAGTAGTCGACGCCGGCCACGGTCAGCGCACCTCCTCGATGGCGGAGACGCCGCTCGCGGCGTGGGCGCCGTAGCGCTCCCAGCGCTCGTGCAGCCGTATCCGGCCGTCGGCCAGGACCTCGGGGGTGTTGACGCTGTGGCCGGAGATCACCCGGCCGTCGGCCAGGACCATGCTGTACGAAAAGCTGATCACACCGTCCGTGTCACGGGTCCCCGCCAGGGAGCCGCGCCGTACGTCGCCGCCGGTGAACTCGGCCCACACCAGGTCGCCCTGCTGCCGGTACAGCGCGATGGGCGCGTCGTCGGCCGGGTCGGCCAGGACCTTACGGAATCGCTTGCCGTCGTAGTTGATCACGTCAGCCATGGAACCGGCGGGCCCGGTTGCCCGGAAGGGCCGTGCCGGACGGCCAATCAACCGGACGTGAACCCCGGCCGCGTCCGGGTTGATTGTCCATCTCGGACATGGCTTCCGGGCAACCCGCGCACCCCGTGGAATCGCACTGTCACTCGGATTCAGGAGGCGATCAGCGCGTGGACGACAACAGTGCCGGCGAGGGCGCGAAGGGCGTGATCCTGCTCATCGGGTGCGGGCTGCGCAAGTACCGCGAGTACCTGCTGGCCGGTGCCGCGGCGACACACCCGGTCTGGCTCTTCACGGACGACGAGCCCGACTGGCAGGCACCCTGCCTCAGCGGGCACACGGTCGTGGACCTCACCGACCGGGACGCCGTGCTCGCGGCGGCCCGCGAGCTCGCGGGGCGCGTCACGGTGCGCGGCGTCCTCAGCTGGGACGAGACCCTGATCGTGACGACCGCGCACGTGGCGGACGCACTGGGCCTGCCCGGCGCGGGCGTGGACGGCGTGGAGGGCTGCCGGGACAAGTACCGCAGCCGCCGGCTGCTCACCGAGGCGGGCCTCGACCAGCCCCGGTACGCCTGGGTGGACACCGCCGAGGAGGCGCTCGCGGCGGCGGAGGAGATCGGTTACCCGGTCGTCGTCAAGCCGCGCGGCATGGGCGCCAGCATCGGCGTCGTCCTCGCCGCGGACGCCGGCGAGGTCGCCGAGGCGTTCCGCACCGCCGACGAGTCCAGCCGGGTCGGGGCGGTCTCCTACCGGGGCGGGGCGCTGGTCGAGGAGTACCTCGAAGGGCCCGAGATCAGCATCGACGCGGCCGTCGTGGACGGCGAGTACCACCCGATGTTCGTGGCCCGCAAACAGGTCGGCCTCTTCCCCTACTTCGAGGAGATCGGCCACCACGTCGCCGCGGACGACCCGCTGCGCACCGATTTGGACCTGCTGGCGATGCTGCGGGCCGCGCACCGCGCCATCGGCTACGGCTTCGGCATCACCCACACCGAGGTCAAGCTGACCGCCCGCGGTCCGGTCATCGTCGAGATCAACGGGCGGCTCGGCGGCGACCTCATCCCGCGCCTGGGGCAGCTCGCCACCGGCATCGACCCGGCTCGCGCCGCGGTGCGCGCCGCACTGGGACAGCGCCCCGACTTCACCGACACCGAGCACCGCACGGTCGGCATCCGCTTCGGCTACCCGCCCGAGGACTGCGTGGTCCGCTCGGTCACCCCGCCCGCCGACGCCGAGGGCCTGCTCGCCGCCGAGGCGATGGCCGGCCCCGGCACCGAACTGAGGCTGCCCCCGAACGGCTACCTCGCCCGCCACTCCTACGTCATCGTCGCCGGCGCCGACCCGTGGCAGACCGCCGCCCGCCTGGACGCGGCAGCGGCCCTGGTCGTCCTCGACCGGCAGCCGCTGACCGTGCCCGTCCCGGCGTGAACCGGGCCCACCGGCCCGCGACCGCCCGGCGTGAACCGGGCCCACCCCACCCCCGGAACCAGTCCGCCGACCCTTCCTGAGGAGAACCACATGGCACACCGCACAGTCGAACTGCTCGCCGTCGGCGCGGGTCCGGCGAACCTCGCCCTCGCGGTCGCGCTGGAGGAACTGGCCCCCGACCTCGCGGACCAGGCCCTCGTCGTCGAGCGCGAGGAGAACGTCGTATGGCAGCGGGGCATGCTGCTCCCCGATGCCCTGAGCCAGGTCTCCTTCCTCAAGGACCTGGTCACGATGCGCAACCCGCGCAGCGAGTTCTCGTTCCTCAGCTTCCTGCACGCCCGCGGCCGGCTCGACGCGTTCGTCAACCTCGGCAGCTTCGTGCCGTACCGCAGCGAGATATCCGAGTACCTCCAGTGGGTGGCGGACTCGCTGGAGCGGACGCGGGTGGAGTACGGCCGTACCGTCACCTCCGTCACCCCCGTGCACGGCGTGGACGGCGAGATCGACGGCTGGACCGTCGAGCTGGCGGACGGCGAGACCATCGGCTGCCGCTACCTGGTGATCGGCGCCGGACGGGACGCGCACGTGCCCGCCGTGTTCGAGGGGCTTCCGGCCGAGCGGGTCATCCACTCCACCCAGTACACCCAGCGCATCGGCGAGGTGCCGACGGACCGGCCGCTGCGGGTCGCGGTGGTGGGCGGCGCGCAGAGCGCGGCCGAGCTGTTCGGCGCGGCCCTGCGGGACCTGCCCGGCTGCCACCCGACGATGATCATGCGCTCGATCGGTCTGAACGGCTACGAGAGCAGCAAGTTCACCAACGAGCTGTTCTACTCCTCGTTCGTCGACGAGTTCTACGGCGCCGATCCCGAGGCCCGCCGCCAGCTGCTGGCCGAGATGCACCGCTCCAACTACGGCGGTCTGGCCCCGGGCACCCTCGACTCGCTCTACCGGCAGTTCTACCAGGACCGGCGCACCGGCTCCGGCCGCCTCGGCATGGTCACCATGACCGACATCACCGGCGCCGCCACCGACGGCGACGACATCGTCCTGACGCTCACCGACCGACGCACCTCCACCACCCGCGAGCTGCGCTGCGACCTGCTGCTCCTCGGCACCGGGTTCGTCCGCGAGATGCCCCGCATGGTGCGCGCGCTCGGTGGCGCACTGGGCCTGGAACAGATCGCCGTCACGCGCAACTACCGCCTGGAAACGGGCCGTCGGGGTGCCGCCGCCTGCTACCTCCAGGGCGTCAACGAGGCCACCCACGGCATCGCCGATTCCCTGCTCAGCGTCCTCGCCGCACGCTCCGCGGAGATCACCGAGGACATCCTCGCGCACCGCGCCGGCCACCCGGCCGGCGACCGTGAGCCGGCCCTCGCCGCAGCCTGACCACCGCCGTTCCCCACCCAGCAGGAAGACGACATGCTCATCAAGCACCTCGACCGCGCCGGACTGACCCACGAGAACGGCCTCGACGCCCAGCGTCTGCTGCCCTGGCCCCAGCTGAACGCCCCCTTCGAGGGCTCCTGGTGCGTCATCCGCCCCGGCACCGCGTCCACCGCGCACTCCCACCACGAGTACGAGATCTTCATCGCCCTGCGGGGCGAGGCGTTCCTGGAGGCCGGCGGCGAGCGGGTGCCGTTCACCGCCGGCGACATCGTCCACTTCCCGCCGCACCACGAGCACCGCGTCGTCAACGACTCCGACGCCGACTTCGAGATGTACAGCGTCTGGTGGGACGCCGAGATGGCCGACCGCTTCGCCGGCCGCCACGCCCGGGAGGCCTGAGCCATGGACCAGCGGACAGGACAGCGGCGCACGGTCATCATCGGCCCGCCCCCCACCCCCAACGGCGACCTGCACGTCGGGCACATCGCGGGCCCGTACATGGCGGCCGACGTGCACGCCCGCTACCTGCGGGCCACCGGCCGGCCGGTGCTCTACACGACGGGCACGGACGACAGCCAGACCTACGTCGTCTCCAGCGCCGCCAAGCTGGGCACCACCCCGGACGCCCTGGCCGCCAAGAGCTGGCGGGAGATCCGGGAGACGCTCGGCCTGATGGGCGTCTCCGTCGACGGGTTCGCCCCCTTCGACGACGGTTACCGCGCGATGACGCTGGACTTCCTCACCCGTCTGCACGAGGCCGGCAAGTTCCGGCTGCGCACGGTGAAACTGCCGTACGTCGAGGCGACCGGCGAGTTCCTGACGGAGGGCCTGGTCAGCGGCGGATGCCCGGTGTGCCTGGCGGTCAGCCGGGGCGGGCTGTGCGAGGGCTGCGGGCACCCCAACAACTTCGCCGAGCTGACCGACCCGCGCTCCACCGTCGACCCCGCGGCCGAGGTGACCTACCGGGAGACGCGGATCCTGGTCCTGCCGCTGGAGGAGTACCGGGAGCAGCTGACCGCCTACCACCGGGCCAAGGAGTCCACCTGGCGCCCGCACATCGTGCAGCTGATGCGCGAGCTGCTGGCCCGCCCGCTGCCGGACTTCCCCATCACCTATCCCACGGGGTGGGGGATCCCGGCGCCGTTCCCGGAGACGCCGGGCCAGGTCCTCAACGCCTGGGCCGAGGGCATGCCGGCCTCGATGTACTGCACGGCCGTGGCCCAGCGCGCGCACGGCGAGCAGCCCGCGGCCGACGACGAGTTGTGGCTGGCCGAGAACGGCATCCGGCTGGTCTACTTCCTCGGCTTCGACAACGCCTACTTCTGGGGCCTGACCCACCTGTCGCTGCTGCTCGCCCACGAGGGCCGCTACGTGGTCCCGGACGCGATCGTCAGCAACGAGTTCTACGAGCTGGAGAACGAGAAGTTCTCCACCAGCAAGGGCCACGTGGTGTGGACGCGCGACCTGGTGCGCGAGGTCCCCCGCGACCTCGTCCGCTTCCACCTCGCGCTCACCGCCCCGGAGCACGCCCGCACCAACTTCTCCCGGGCCGCCCTGGAGAAGATCACCGGCGAGCGGCTGGTCGACCCGTGGAACCGGCTGGGCGCCGCGCTCGGCAAGGCGGTCGCCGAACTGGGCCTGGAGGGGCAGGAGCTGCCGGTGTCGCCGGAGGCGAACGCGCGCCGGGCGGCGATGGCCGAGCGGTTCGAGGCCGGCTACCGGCTCACCGGCTACAGCCTCAGCCGCACCGCCGACCTGATCCCGCTGCACACCGAGCGGCTCCTGGACCGGGCCGAGGCCCTGGCGGCCGGACCGGCCCCGGCCGACCGCGCCGCGTCCGCCGCCGCACTGGGGGATCTCTTCGCGGAGGTGCGCACCCTGATCGCCGCGGCCTCGCCGATCCTCATCGACCTCGCCGAACGGGCGCGGGCCGAGGGCGGCTTCGACGGCACGTTCGCCGTGGCGCCCGAGGAGCGGACGACCACGCCGTTCACCGTCCCGGCGCTCGGCCGCACCACCGCCGAGAGCTGAGCGACCGCCGAAGGTCCGAGAGAAAGAAGGGAGGTGCCCGATGCGTGTCACCGTCGTCGGCGGCGGGGTGATCGCCCTGCTGACCGCCGTGGAGTGCGCCCTGGACGGACACCGGGTCACGGTGGTCGACCAGGGGCCCATCCCGTACAGCCGGGCCACCTCTTTCGACCAGCACCGGATCATCCGGGCCCTGCACCCGGGCGATCCGCTCGCCACCGCCGCCGCGCTGCGCGCGCACCGCCGCTGGCTGGAACTGGAGGAGCTGTTCGCCACCCGCTTCTACGAGCGGGTCGGCGCGCTCACCGTGCTCCCGCCGGCGGCGGCGGACGCGGGCGTGGTGCTGCTGTCCGGCGCCGGCGGGCGCGCGCGAACGCTCACGGCCACAGCGCTCGCCGACCGCTACCCGCAGCTGTCCCTCGGCGGTGCCGCCGGCGCGGTCCTGGAGGACGACGCCGGAGTGCTGCTCGCCGAGCGGGTGCTCGCCGCCTGCGTCGGCTGGCTGAAGTGGCAGCAGGGCGTCAGCCTGCTCGAACACCGGCCGGCGGTCGCGGTGGACGGGGAGCGCGGACAGGTCGTGCTCGCCGACGGGCAGGTCCTGAACGGTGACGGTGTGGTGGTCGCGGTGGGGCCGTGGGCGCGCCGTCTGCTGCCCGAGCGGGTGGCGAAGTCGCTGGTCCTGTACCGGCAGTCGCTGCTGTACTGCCGGGTGCCCAGGGCGGCGGCCGAGGCGTGGGCCGCCACCCCGGCCGTCCCCGCCCTGGGCACCAGGCGCGGTGCCTGGCTGATCCCCCCGGTGGCCGGTACGGCGCTCAAGCTCAGCTCGGCCGCCGTCTGCCGCCAGGTGGACGACCTCACCGACCATGCCACCCCCGAGCGGTGGCAGCAGGAGCTGACCGCCGAGTTCGGCGACCTGCTGCCGGGCTTCGGACCGGCCTGGGTGCTCGGCAGCAAGGACTGCTACTACCTGGCGCACGCCGACACCGGCGGCCCCCTCGCGGTCTCCCTGGGCGGTTCCGCCCACGCGTACGCGGCGTGCGGCGGCTCGTCGTTCAAGTTCGCGCCGCTGATCGCCCGCACCCTCGCCGACCGGGTCCTCGGCCGCGTCCCCGACCGCACGGGCCTGGCCGCCCTGGACGCCGACCCCCTCGACGCCGGCCCCTGATCCCTTCCACCCGAGAGGAACCGCCATGAAACTCCTGGCGCTCGAAGCCCGGCAGAACGCCACCTACTACATCTCCCGCTACGAGCAGGTCGTCGGCCTCGGCGCGGACCTGTACGTCCTCAACGGCGAGGGCACCGAGGACTTCTGGCCCGCCGGCCGCTACCGCCTCGCCGGCTCACGGTCCATCGAGGCGCTCATCGCGGCGGCCAAGGAGTGGCACGCCGAGGAACGCTTCGACGGCGTGTTCACCTTCTCGGAGTCGGGGGTGCTCGCGGTCGCGGCGGTGGCCGAGGCCCTCGGCCTGCCCGGCATCGGCGTGGAGGCCGCGCGCGCCAGCCGGAACAAGCTGCTGATGCGCCAGGCCCACGAGCGCGGCGGCGCCGCCCACCCGTCGTTCCGCTTCGTCACCGACGAGGCCGAGGCGCTCGCCGCGGCCGAGGAGTTCGGCTACCCGGTGATCGTCAAGCCGACCCTGGGGGCCGCCTCGAACTACGTCTTCCGTGCCGACGACGCCGCCGAACTGCGGGAACGCTACGCCCAGGCCGCGCAGGGCCTGACCGAGCTGTCCTGGTACGCGATGGAGGCCGACGGACTGGACCTGGGCCCGCACGGGCTGCTGGTGGAGTCCTTCCTCGACGGCGACGAGTTCCTCATCGAGGCCCTCGCCTGGGACGACGAGGTGTACCTCGGCTCCGTCGTCGACCGGGTCACCGCCGAGGGCGACACCTTCGACGACGACGTGCACCACGCCCCGACCGCGCTCACCCCGGCCCAGGTCGAGGCCGTGCACGAGGTCGTCACGGCGGGCGCGCGCGCCCAGGGCCTGCGGCGCAGTGTGATGCACGCCGAGGTCCGCTTCCACGAGGGCCGCCCCCACCTGGTGGAGATCGCCGTACGCCCGGGCGGCGGCGGCCTGGACCACATGGCCCGTGTCTCCGCCGGCTACGACCCGATAGCCGCCGTCGCCGACGTGGCCCGCGGGGTCCGCCCGCAGGCCGGCCCCTACCGGCCGACCGGGGTCCACACGGCCGCCCTGTGCCTGCTGCCCCCGGCCTCCGGCCGCGTGACGCACGTGCACGTCCCCGACGGCCTGACCGACCGGGACGACCTGTTCTTCCTCAAACTCACCGCCAAGCCCGGCGACCTGGTCCGCCGCCCGCCCGCGGGCAACAGCATCCTCGGCTTCCTCGGCGTGACCGGCACGTCGTTCGAGGACGCCATGTCCACCGCCGAGGAGCTCGCCGCCCAGGTCCGCGCCGACGTCACCGACCCGGACGCCTGATCCATCCACCAAGGAGTACAGACATGCCCGAACGCCCTGTCGTCATGGTGGGCTTCGTGCCCGTGGCGGTGACCTCGCTCGCGCAGTTCCAGCCCGAGGGCTCCGTGGTCGTCGTCGACGAACCCGATGTGATCCGCAAGCGCGAGCTCGGGCCGAAGGCCGAGGAGGCCCCCGTGGTACGGGAGCTGATCGCCTGGGAGTACCAGCTCGAGGGCGCGGCCGACGCCTTCTACAACGCCCACCCCGACCTCGACCCGGTCGCGATCGCCCCGCTCCAGGAGTACGCCACCCCCTTCGCGGCCCGCCTCGCCGAACGGTACGGGCTGCCCACGGGCGGCTACGGGGCGCTGCGGATCCTGCGGGACAAGGCCGTGCTGCGCAGGGTCAGCCGGGCCGCCGGCATCCTCAACCCGGAGTCCGTGGAGGTCACCGGGCCGGACGAGGTCCGCGCGTTCATGGCGGAGCACCCCGGGCCGGCCGTCCTGAAGCCGGCCAACCGCCAGGCCGCCCTCGGCACCCGCATCCTCGCCGGGCCCGACGAGATCGACGACGCGTGGGCGGAGACCACCGCCATGGACGAGGGCGTCATGGTCCCCGACCGCGGGTTCGAGCTCCGCATGCTCGTCGAGCGGTGCGTCCAGGGCCGCGAGTACAGCGTGGAGCTGCTCGTGGAGCGCGGCCGTGTGGTGTTCGGCAACGTCACCGGCAAGGAGCTGTACCCCGGCGGCCGGCCGGTGGAGCTGGGCCATCTGGTGCCCGCGGACATCCCCGGCGAACTGGACGCGCTGCTGCGCGCGGAGACCGAGCGCCTACTGAGGGCCGTCGGCTTCGGCACAGGGATCGCGCACTGCGAGTGGATCGTCGAGAACGGCCGCCCCTACCTGGTGGAGTGCGCCGGCCGCTTCCCCGGCGACGGCATCGTCGACCTGATGGACCGCGCGTACCGCGTCGACCTCGTCCGCGCCTTCTGGACCCTCATGAAGGGCGAACCGCTGCCCGCTCCGCTGCCGCAGAAGGCCCCCGGTGCCGCCGCCATCCGCTTCCTGCACACGGGGGCCGGCGTGGTGGAGGACGTCTCGGGCGTCGAGGAGGCGCGCGCGCTGCCCGGCGTCCAGGCGTGCTCGGTCTCCGTGGAGCCGGGTGCCGAGGTGCGGGAGCTGCGCAGTTCCTGGGACCGTGTCGGCTCGGTCGTCACCGAGGCGGAGAACGGGGCCGAGGCGGTCGCCGCCGCCCGGCGGGCCCTGGACACCGTCCAGATCAAGGTCCGGCCGGCGCAGGACGGGCCGGCGTAGGCTCCACGACAGGAGGAGGGACATGGCCACCGTCGAGGACGTGCGGCGCCTGGCGGTCGCGTTGCCGCGCACCGAGGAGCACCTGGTCCGGGACCGGGTGAAGTTCCGCGTCGGCCGGATCGTCTACCTCGCGCTGTCCCGCGACGAGACCACGCTGGGCTTCGCGTTCCCCAAGGAGGAGCGCGCGGCCCTGGTGGCCTCGGAACCGGAGAAGTTCTCGCTGCCCCGGGCCTCCGACCTGCGCTACAACTGGGCCCAGGCGACGCTCGCCGCGCTCAGCCCGCCCGAGCTGGCGGAACTCGTCACCGACGCCTGGCGCATGTGCGTCCCCGCCAAGGTGGCCCGCGCACACCTGGGAGCCGACCCCGCGCCGGCCCCGCGCCCGGCCCCGACGCTGGCGGAACTGCGCCTGTCGGCCGAGGTGTTCGCCGCCTACCCGGGCGTCGACCGCAGCTGGCTGGAGCTGCGCGGGCCGGCCGGCCCCGCCCTCGACCTGGGCGACCCGGACGGCCGCACGGCCCTGCACCGCTGGCTCAACTCCTGGGGGTGCAGGCTCCCTTACCCGCGCGAGGGGGAACCGTACCCGCTCGGGGAGGGGCTGGCCGCCTGGACGCACCGGCATACCCTGCCCGACACACCGCTCGCCGACCTGACCGACCCCGGGATCGACACCGTGGCCGCCGCGTACGAGGAACTCGCCCGGCTTCCGGTCAGGTTCGGGCCCCGGCCCCGTTCCCTCGGTCCGACGGCCGCCGCGAAGGCGCTCTACGCGCTGCGTCCGCACACCGTCATGCCGTGGGACGCCGCCATCGCCACCGAGCTGCACGGCGCCCGGGACGGTGCCGCCTTCGCCCGCCATCTGCGCACCGGCAGGGCCTGGGCGCGGGCCGTCCTCGCCGAGAGCGGACTGAGCGCCGACGCGCTCGTCGCCGACCTCGGCCGGCCCGCCGTCACGCTCCCGAAGGTCCTCGACGAACACCTGTACGTGACCATCACCCGCCGCACGGCCGGCTGACCGCACGGCCGAGCCGTCCGAATACCGCCCCCGTTCCGAACCCCCGTGCAACGATCCGTCGCGATCGTCACCCGAACCGCGGCACAGAGCTGTGCCGACACGAAAGGCACCGGAAACCATGACAGTTGACCAGAGCACCAAGGACAAGGCGCAGCGGCTGCGCGCGCTCGGCTCCGAGTCCGTCCTCGTGCTGCCCAACGCCTGGGACGCGGGCAGCGCCGCCGTGATGGCCGCCGCCGGCGCCCGCGCGATCGCCACGACCAGCGGTGGTGTCGCCTGGTCCCTCGGCAAGGGCGACGGCGAGCAGGCCGACCGGGACGAGATGCTCGCCGCCGCCGCGCGCATCGCCGCCGCGGTCGACGTCCCGGTGACCGTGGACATCGAGGGCGGCTACGGCGCGGCCCCGGACGAGGTGGCGAAGACGGTCACGGCGGTGGTCGCCGCCGGAGCGGTGGGCATCAACCTGGAGGACTCCCAGGCCCCCGGCGGCCCGCTGTTCACGCCCGAGGAGCAGGCGGAGCGGATCGCCGCGGCACGCGCCGCCGCGACCGGGGCCGGGCTGCCCGAGCTGGTGATCAACGCCCGCACGGACGTCTACCTGTTCGGCATCGGCGAGGAGTCCGGCCGCCTGGAGGACGTGCTGACCCGCGCCGCCGCCTACGAGCGGGCGGGGGCGGACGGCGTCTTCGTGCCCGGCCTGCTGGACCTGGCCGTCCTCGGCGAGCTGACCGCCCGCTCCCCGCTGCCGGTGAACGCCATGGCCGGTCCCGGCGGACCCGGCGTGGCCGAACTGGCCAAGGCCGGGGTGCGCCGCGTCAGCGTCGGCACCGCGGTCGCCCAGGCCGCGTACACGGCGGCCCGCCGCGCCACCCTGGAACTCCTCGGCTCGGGCACCTACGAGGAACTGGCCGACTCGCTGGACTTCTTCCAGATGAACGGCCTCTTCGGCGCCTGAGCGCGGCGGGGGCCGGTGCCGGCCGCACCGGCCCCCGCGCGGCGGTTCAGCCCTTCCGCGTCCAGCGCGCGACGACCTGGTCCAGCACGTCCAGCGGCAGCGCGCCGCCGCCGAGCAGCAGGTCGTGGAAGGCGCGGATGTCGAAGGCCGGCCCCAGCTCCCGCGCCGCACGCGTGCGCAACCGCTGGATCTCCAGCCGGCCGGTCATGTACGACAGCGCCTGACCGGGCCACTCGATGTAGCGGTCGGTCTCGTTGTGGATCTCCGCCTCGGACAGGACGGTGTGCTCACGCAGGTACGCCACCGCCTGGTCGCGCGTCCAGCCGAAGTGGTGCAGCCCGGTGTCGACGACCAGGCGGGCGGCCCGCAGCGAGTCCATCGCCAGCATCCCCAGCCGGGCCAGCGGCCCCGAGTACAGCCCCATCTCGTCGGCGAGCCGCTCCGCGTACAGCCCCCAGCCCTCGATGTAGGCGTTGATCCAGGCGAGACGGCGCAGCCGTGGCAGCCCGGTCAGCTCCTGGGCGACGGAGAGCTGGACGTGGTGGCCGGGCACCGCCTCGTGGAAGGCGGTGGCCTCGGCGAGGACCCGCGAACGCTCCGTCGCCCCCTCGGTGTTGGCGTGGTAGGTCCCCGGTCGCGAGCCGTCCGGCGCGGCCGGCATGTACCAGGCCAGCGGCGCGCCCGGCGCCTGCGTGCCCTCCAGCGCACAGGGCAGGGCGGGCAGCCGCCCGAAGCGCCGGGGAGCGGCCAGCTCCGCCCGGGTGATCGCCGTACGGGCGGCCGCGAGCATCTCCTGCGCGCCGCTCCACCGCAGCCGGGCGTCCGTGCGCAGCCGCTCCCGCACCTCGCCCGGGGTCGGCGCCCCGCCGAAGGCCCGTGCCCCGACGGGCGCGTACTCCCCTTCGAGGTGGGCGAGCAGCTCCACCCCGGTGTCGTGCAGTTCCTTGGGCGAGCGGCCGGTGGTGGTGTGGACGCGGGCCAGGGTGGCGTAGTGCTCCTCTCCGTCGGGCAGGTGGCACAGCCCCGGCCGCTCCGGGGGCCGCCCGTGGGCGGCGAGGTCCGTGCGCAGCGCCTCGCGGTAGGCGGCGAGGGCCGGGCGCACCCGCTCGTCGACCAGCCGGTCGCGCTCGGCGTGGTGGCGTGTGCGCAGGGGCACCGCGCGCAGCGGGTCCCCGGCGGGGTCGGCGAGGTAGGCGTCGAGCCGGGCCATCGCCGTGCGGACCCGTTCGGCGACGGGCAGCCGTCCCGCCCGCAGACCCTCGCGGTGCCGCTCGGCCGCCTTCGCCAGGTACTCGGGCACCGCCGCCAGCCGTTCCAGATGACCGCGTTGCTGTTCCTCGTCCGCCGGGCGCACCGCGGGCAGGGAGCCGAGCAGACGGCCGAGGGGGGAGTTCTGGTAGTCGGCGACGGTGTGCTCGATCAGCCGCGTGCCCAGCCGGTCGGCGACCGCCCGCGCCTGCTGCACCACCACGGCCCGGGTCACCTCCTCGGCGGCGTCGGCGGCCGGCGCGCGGGCGGCCCGCTCG
>NZ_JBEXKG010000128.1:0-22362 GCF_040609555.1 Streptomyces sp. NPDC004658 | reverse complement strand
ACCCCACCCGCTCCCTCGCCCACCACCCCCTCTTCCAGGTCATGCTCGTCCTGCAGAACAACGCCCAGGGCGAGGCCCGCCTGCCCGGCGTGAGCACCCGCCTGGACGACCTGTCCGTCGGCACCGCCAAGTTCGACCTCGCCCTCACCCTGCACGAGCGGCACACCGCCGACGGAACGGCGGACGGCATAGCGGGTGCGCTGACGTTCGCCACGGAGGTGTTCGACCGGGCGTCGGCCGAGACACTGGCGGAGCGACTGGTACGCCTGCTGGAATGGACGGCCGAGAACCCCGACCGCTCAACAGCACAGTGGGACGTCCTCACCCCCGAGGAACGCACCCGCATCCTCACCGAGTGGAACGACTCCGGCGAGCCCGCCGCACGAGCCACCTTCGTGGACCTCTTCGAGCAGCGCGTACGCCAGGCACCGCAGGCGACCGCCGCCGAGTTCGGCGACCACAGCCTCACCTACGCCGAGCTCAACGCCCGCGCCAACCAGCTCGCCCGCTGGCTGATCGGCAAGGGCGTGGGACCGGAGAAGCGGGTCGCGATCTCACTGCCCCGCTCACTGGACTGGCTGATCGCCGTCCTCGCAGTGATGAAGTCCGGCGGCGCCCACATACCCGTCGACCCCGAATACCCCGCCGACCGCATCGCCTACATGCTGGAGGACTCCCGCCCCGTCCACACCCTCACCGCCCCGCTGGACGAACTGCCCCTGAACACCCTCCCCACCACCGACATCACCGACGCCGAACGCACCGCACCACTGCTGACCGACTCCCCGGCCTACGTCATCTACACCTCCGGCTCCACCGGCCGCCCCAAGGGAGTCGTCGTCACCCACTCCGGCATCGCGAGCCTGTCGTACTCCCAGACCCGTGCCTTCGAGGTCACCGAGCACAGCCGGGTGCTGCAGTTCGCGTCGCCGAGCTTCGACGCGGCGGCGTGGGAGGTGTGCATGGCGTTGCTGGCGGGAGCCCGGCTGGTCATGGCCCCGGCCGAGCAGCTCCTGCCCGGCGAGCCGCTGGCCGCCGTACTGGCCCGCCACCGGGTCACCCACGCGACCCTGCCCCCCGCTGCGCTCCCCGTCATGCCGGAGGACGGCCTGCCGGCGGGCATGACCCTGGTCGTGGCGGGCGAGGCCTGCCCGCCCGCCCTGGTGGGCACCTGGTCGGCCGGCCGCCGGATGATCAACGCCTACGGCCCCACCGAGACCACCGTCTGCGCCACCATGAGCCGCCCCCTCGCCGGCGCCGTCACCCCGCCCATCGGCACCCCGCTGAACGGCTTCGACGTGTACGTCCTGGACGCCGGGCTGCGTCCGGTTCCCGCCGGGATGCCCGGTGAGCTGTACGTGTCCGGTGCCGGGCTGGCCCGCGGGTACCTCGGGCGTCCGGGCCTGACCGCGGGCCGGTTCGTCGCCGACCCGTACGGCCCGCCCGGAGCCCGCATGTACCGCACCGGAGACGTGGTCCGCTGGCGCACCGACGGCCAGCTGGAGTTCGTCGGACGCGCCGACCACCAGGTCAAGATCCGCGGCTACCGCATCGAACTCGGCGAGATCGAAAACGTCCTCGCAGCACACCCCGCAGTACGCCAGACAGCCGTCGTCGTCCGCGAGGACCGGCCCGGCGACAAACGCGTCGTCGCCTACACCGTCACCGACACACCCACCGAGGAACTGCGGGCCCTGGCCGCCGAACGGCTGCCCGAGTACATGGTCCCCTCGGCGATCGTGCCGCTCGACGCGCTGCCCCTCACACCCAACGGAAAGCTCGACCACAAGGCGCTCCCCGCCCCCCAGTACCGCGGCCCGAACGGCCCCGGCCGCGCCCCCCGCACCGCACAGGAGGAGATCCTGTGCGCGCTGTTCGCCGAGGTCCTGGGCCTGGAGGAGGTCGGCCCGGAGGCCAACTTCTTCGAGCTCGGCGGGCATTCGCTGCTCGCCACCCGTCTGATCAGCCGTATCCGCTCCGCCCTCGGTGTCGAGGTGGAGGTGCGCGGCCTGTTCGAGGCGCCCAGCCCCGAGGGGCTGGCCCGACGGCTCGACCGCGCCGCACGTGCCGTCGCCGCTCCCACGGCCCGTCCACGACCAAAGACGGTTCCGCTGTCGTACGCCCAGCGGCGGCTGTGGATGGTCGACCGCGTCGAGGGCGGCGGACCCACCTACAACGTGCCGCTCGCCCTGCGTCTGGACGGCCCCGTGGACGTACCGGCGCTGCGGGCGGCGCTCGTCGACGTGGTGGCCCGGCACGAGATCCTGCGGACCGTGTTCGCCGAGCGCGACGACGTGCCGCGCCAGGTGGTCCTGCCCGCCGACACCGAGGTGGCGTTCACGGTGCGGGAGGTCACGGCCGGCGAACTGGAGCAGGCCTCGGCCAAGGCGGCCCGGCACTCTTTCGCGCTCGGCACCGACGTGCCGTTCCGGGCCACGCTGTTCGCCGTGGACGGCGGCGAGCGGCATGTGCTCCTGCTGCTGATGCACCACATCGTGGCCGACGGCTGGTCGGCGGGTCCGCTGCTGCGGGACCTGTCCACCGCCTACACCGCCCGGCTCGACGGCAGGACACCCGACTGGCAGCCGCTGCCGGTCCAGTACGCCGACTACGCCCTGTGGCAACAGGAGGTCCTCGGCGACGAGACCGACCCCGACAGCCCCCTCTCCCGCCAACTCGACTTCTGGAAGAAGGAACTGGCGGGACTGCCCGACATCATCCAACTCCCCCTGGACCGCCCCCGCCCCGCGGTCGCCTCCCACACCGGCGACCTGGTAGGCCTCCACATACCGGCCCGCACCCACCGCGCGCTGAAGGATCTGGCCCGCTCGACCGGCTCGACCATGTTCATGGTCCTGCACGCGGCCCTGGCCACCCTGCTCACCCGCCTCGGCGCCGGCACCGACATCCCCCTGGGCACCGTCGTCGCAGGACGCACCGACGAAGCCCTCGACGACCTGGTCGGCTTCTTCGTCAACACCCTCGTCCTGCGCACCGACACCTCCGGCGACCCCACCTTCCGCGAACTCCTCGAACGCGTCCGCGAAACCGACCTCTCCGCCCTCGCCCACCAGGACGTCCCCTTCGAACGACTCGTCGAAGCCGTCAACCCCACCCGCTCCCTCGCCCACCACCCCCTCTTCCAGGTCATGCTCACCCTCCAGTCGCAGGGCCGCGCGGAGGCCGCGTTCCCCGGTCTGCGGGCCGAGGCGTACGGACTCGACGTCGGCGCCGCGAAGTTCGACCTGGCCCTCAGCCTCGCCGAGCGGCACGACGAGCGGGGGACGCCGACGGGCATCGACGGCAGCCTCGTCTTCGCCACGGAGGTGTTCGACCGGGCGTCGGCCGAGACACTGGTGGAGCGACTGGTACGCCTGCTGGAGTGGACGGCCGAGAACCCCGACCGCTCAACAGCACAGTGGGACGTCCTCACCCCCGAGGAACGCACCCGCATCCTCACCGAATGGAACGACTCCGGCCAACCCGCCGCACGAGCCACCTTCGTGGACCTCTTCGAGCAACGCGTACGCCAGGCACCGCAGGCGACCGCCGCCGAGTTCGGCGACCACAGCCTCACCTACGCCGAGCTCAACGCCCGCGCCAACCAGCTCGCCCGCTGGCTGATCGGCAAGGGCGTGGGACCGGAGAAGCGGGTCGCGATCTCACTGCCCCGCTCACTGGACTGGCTGATCGCCGTCCTCGCAGTGATGAAGTCCGGCGGCGCCTACATACCCGTCGACCCCGAATACCCCGCCGACCGCATCGCCTACATGCTGGAGGACTCCCGCCCCGTCCACACCCTCGCGACCCCGCTGGACGCACTGCCCCTGAACCACCTCCCCACCACCGACATCACCGACGCCGAACGCACCGCACCGCTGCTGACCGACTCCCCGGCCTACGTCATCTACACCTCCGGCTCCACCGGGCGCCCCAAGGGAGTCGTCGTCACCCACTCCGGTCTTCCGGCGCTGGCCGCCGGGCAGATCGAGCGGTTCGGGGTGGATTCCGGGAGCCGGGTGCTGCAGTTCGCCTCGCCGAGCTTCGACGCCGCCGTCTCCGAGGTGTGCATGGCGCTGCTGGCGGGTGCCCGGCTGGTCATGGCCCCGGCCGAGCAGCTCCTGCCCGGCGAGCCGCTGGCCGCCGTACTGGCCCGCCACCGGGTCACCCACGCCACGATTCCGCCCGCCGCCCTTCCGGTGCTGCCGGAGGACGGCCTGCCGGCGGGCATGACCCTGGTCGTGGCGGGCGAGGCCTGCCCGCCCGCCCTGGTGGACACCTGGTCGGCCGGCCGCCGGATGATCAACGCCTACGGCCCCACCGAGACCACCGTCTGCGCCACCATGAGCCGCCCCCTCGCCGGCGCCGTCACCCCGCCCATCGGCACCCCGATCCTGGGCGCGAGCGTCTATGTGCTCGACGCCCGGCTGCGTCCGGTGCCGGCCGGTGTACCGGGCGAGCTGTACGTGTCCGGCGCCGGGCTGGCGCGGGGCTATCTGAACCGTCCGGGCCTGACCGCGGGCCGGTTCGTCGCCGACCCGTACGGCACGCCCGGAGCCCGCATGTACCGCACCGGAGACGTGGTCCGCTGGCGCACCGACGGCCAGCTGGAGTTCGTCGGACGCGCCGACCACCAGGTCAAGATCCGCGGCTACCGCATCGAACTCGGCGAGATCGAAAACGTCCTCGCAGCACACCCCGCAGTACGCCAGACAGCCGTCGTCGTCCGCGAGGACCGGCCCGGCGACAAACGCGTCGTCGCCTACACCGTCACCGACACACCCACCGAGGAACTGCGGACCCTGGCCGCCGAACACCTGCCCGAGTACATGATCCCCTCGGCGATCGTGCCGCTCGACGCGCTGCCCCTCACACCCAACGGAAAGCTCGACCACAAGGCGCTCCCCGCCCCGCAGTACCGCGGCCCGAACGGCCCCGGCCGGGCCCCCCGCACCGCGCAGGAAGAGATCCTGTGCGCACTGTTCGCCGAGGTGCTGGGCCTGGAACAGGCCGATCCCGACGCCGGGTTCTTCGAGCTCGGCGGGGACAGCATCCTCGCCATCCAGCTGGTCGGCCGGGCCCGGCGGGCCGGGCTGGAGTTCACCGCCCGCGAGGTGTTCGCGCACCGGTCGGCGGCCCGGCTGGCGGTCGTGGCGCGGGCGGTGGAACAGGACGCGCCCGCCGTGCCCGACGACGGCACCGGCGCGGTCGTCGCCACCCCGATCATGCACTGGCTGCGCGAACTCGGCGGTGCCTGGAGCGGGTTCAACCAGTCGATGACCGTGCGGGTGCCCGCCGGTGCGGACGCCGGACGGATCGCCGCGGCCCTTCAGGCACTGCTCGACCGGCACGACGTCCTGCGGCTGCGGGCACGCCCTCAGGCCGGTGGCTGGCGGCTGGAGGTACGGGACGCCGCGCGGGTCCGGGCCGCTGGTCTGCTGCACCGCGTCGACGCGCGCGGGCTGGACGGGCGGGAGCTGATCGCCCTCATGACGGCGGAGGGCGAGGCGGCACGGCAGCTGCTCGCGCCCGAGGACGGGTCCGTGGTGCGGTTCGTCTGGTACGACCGCGGCGCCGACCGGCCCGGGCTGCTCCTGCTGCTCGCCCACCACCTGGTGGTGGACGGGGTGTCCTGGCGGATACTGCTGGCCGATCTGGCGGCGGCCTGGCACGGTGAGGAACTCGCGCCGGTGCCGACCTCGTTCCGCCGCTGGGCCGCCGCGGTCGCCTCGGCCGCCCCGGCCCGGCGCCCAGAACTGCCGCTGTGGCAGGACATCGTGGCCACGCCCGACCCGCTGCTCGGGGCGCGGGCGCTGGACGCGGCGCGGGACACCGCCGTCGCCACCCGGCAGCTCACCCTGACCCTGGCGCCCGAGGACACCGAGCCGCTGCTGACCGACGTGCCGGCCTCCGTGCACGGCGGTGTGAACGACGTACTGCTCACAGCCCTCGCCCTCGCCGTGCGCGAACATCGGCGCGGGCGCGGGCAGGACGCCCCGGCGCTGCTGGTGGACCTGGAGGGACACGGCCGGGAGGAGCTGGGCGAGGGCGTCGATCTGTCGCGGACCGTGGGCTGGTTCACCTCGCTGTGTCCGGTGCGGGTCGAGCCGGGCGACGGGCCGCTGCCGGACGCGCTGAAGCGGGTGAAGGAACAGCTGCGCGCCCTGCCCGACCACGGCATCGGCTACGGCGTGCTGCGCCACCTCGACCCGGAGTCGGCTGCCGTACTGGACGGCCGCCCCGCCCCGCAGATCGGGTTCAACTACCTGGGCCGGATGCCCGCGGCCGCCGCACCGGCCACCGAGGGCGAGTTCGCGGCGTCCGGCGACTGGGCGGCCGTTTCCGGCGCCCCCGCCCCGGCACCACGCGACCCGGACATGCCGGTGGGGCACGCCCTGGAGGTCAACTCCGTGACGCTGGACCGGCCCGGCGGGCCCGAGCTGACGGCCACCTGGACCTGGCCGCAGGAGCTGTTCGACGAGACGGAGGCCCGCGCCCTCGCGGCCGGCTGGTTCGACGCGCTGCGGGCCCTCACCGAGAGCGTGCGCGCCCGGCAGACCGGCGGCTTCACCCCGTCCGACCTGGACCTGGTCTCCCTGAGCCAGGACGAAATCGACGACTTGGAAGCAGAATTGAGGGACCTCGCATGAAGACATCCGGGCTCGAGGACGTCCTGCCGCTCTCGCCGCTGCAGGAGGGCCTGCTCTTCCACGCCCTGGAAGGCACGGCGGACCCCGGCGCGACCGGCACGGGCGACGCGGACGTGTACACCGCCCAGATGGTGCTCGACCTGACCGGACCGCTGGACGCCGCCCGGCTGCGCAGCGCCGCCAAGGCGCTGCTGCGCCGGCACGCCAACCTGCGGGCCGGGTTCCGGCAGCGCGCCAACGGCCAGGCCATCCAGGTCGTGCACCGCGAGGTGCCGCTGCCCTGGCAGGAGTCCGACCTGACCGGTCTGCCGGAAGCGGAGCGGGAGGCCGCGCTCGGGCGGATCCTGGACGAGGAGCGCGCCCGGCCGTTCGACCTGGCCGTGCCGCCCGCGCTGCGGTTCCGGCTGGTGCGCCGAGCGGCGGACCGGCACGCCCTGGTGCTGACCAACCACCACATCCTGTGGGACGGCTGGTCGGCGCCGATCCTGCAGCGGGAGCTGCTGACCCTGTACGCCGACCACGGCGACCCCTCGGGGCTGGAGCCGGTCACCCCGTACCGCACCTATCTGGCGTGGCTGGCCGCGCAGGACCGGGCCGCCTCCGAGCGTGCCTGGCGGCAGGCGCTGGCCGGGCTGGACAGGCCCACGCTGGTCGCGCCCGGTACCGGGCGGGCAACGGCGCGGCCCCGGTGGCACACCGTGGAGCTGTCCGAGGAGCGCACGGCGGCCCTGCTGGGCGCGGCCCGGGCCGACGGGCTGACGCTCAACACCGTCCTCCAGGGCGCCTGGGCGCTGACCCTGCGGGAGCTGACCGGGCAGGACGACGTGGTGTTCGGCTCGGTGGTGTCCGGACGGCCGCCGCAGCTGCCCGGCGTGGAGACCATGGTCGGCCTGTTCATCAACACCGTCCCGGTCCGGGTCCGGCTCGACGCCGCGCTGCCGCTGGCCCGGTCGCTGGTCCGGCTCCAGGAGGAGCAGGCGCTGCTCCTGGACCACCAGCAGCTGCGGCTCGGCGACGTACAGCGGACAGCCGGTCACGGGGAGCTGTTCGACACCGTGCTGACCGTCGAGAACTACCCCGGCGGCGGCGGTCCGCAGCCGGTCTACGAAGGCGTGCGGGTCGCCCGGGTCACCGGGCAGGACGCGGCGCACTACCCGCTGCGGCTGATCGCCGGACTCGCCGGCCGGCGGCTGGTGGTCCGCCTGGAGTACCGGCCCGATCTGTACGACGAGGACACCTCGGGGATGGTCCTCGGCCATGTCGTACGGCTGCTGGGGACCGTCGCCGACCGGCCCGGCACCACGGTCGGCGGGCTGCCCCGCCTGCTGCCGCCGGAGCGGGCCCCGCTGCCCGGCCGCGCCGCGAGCCCGAAGGAGGGGAAGGAGAGCGCGCCCGTGTCGGTGCCGCGCTCCGGCGGTCCGCGGGAGGAGATCCTGTGCGGGCTGTTCGCCGAGGTGCTCGGGCACCCGTCCTTCGGTCCCGGGGAGAGCTTCTTCGGGCGGGGCGGGCATTCGCTGTCGGCGCTGAAACTGCTCGGCCGGGTCCGGGCCGTCTTCGGTGTCGCGCTGCCGGTGCGCGAGCTGTTCGCCGCCCCCACCCCGGCGCTGTTCGGCGAGCGGATCCGGCAGGCGGCCGGGGAACCGGACCGGCCGGAGCCGGCCGCCCGGCCGAGGCCCGCGCGGATCCCGCTGTCGTTCGCCCAGCAGCGGCTGTGGTTCCTGTATCGGGCCGAGGGCCCGAGCGCCACCTACAACGTGCCGATGCCGCTGCGGCTGACCGGCGACCTCGACCTGGCCGCGCTCACCGCCGCGCTCGGCGATCTGACCGGCCGCCACGAGAGCCTGCGGACGGTGTTCCCGGACGAGCAGGGCGTGCCGTACCAGCGGGTGCTTCAGGAGGCGGTGCCGCCCGTCGAGGTGGTCGACACCGACCCGGAGGGGGCCGCCGAGTTGCTGGCGGAGGCCGCCCGGTACCCGTTCGACCTGGCTGCCGAGATCCCGCTGCGGGCCACCGTCCTGCGCCTCGGCCCGCGCGAGCACGTGGTGCTGCTGCTCGTCCATCACATCGCCGCCGACGGCGGCTCCGTCGCCCCGCTCCTCGCCGATCTCGCGGAGGCCTACACCGCGCGCAGCCGGGGTACCGCGCCCGCCTGGCGGCCGCTGCCGCTGCAGTACGCCGACTACGCGCTGTGGCAGCGTGAGGTGCTGGGCGACGAGGACGACCCGGACAGCCCGCTCGCCCGCCAGCTGGCGTTCTGGCGCTCCGCCCTCGCGGGTGCGCCGGGCACCCTGGACCTGCCGGCCGACCGGCCCCGCCCGGCCGTCGCCGACCACCGGGGCGGCACCGTGACGTTCCGGTCCGGGGCCGCGACGCACCGGCGGCTCACCGAGCTGGCCCGCGCCACCGGCTCCACCGTGTTCATGGTCGTACAGGCCGCGCTCGCCACGCTGCTCAGCCGGATGGGCGCCGGGGACGACATCCCTCTCGGCACCGCCGTCGGCGGGCGCGGAGCGCCGGCGCTGGAGGGTCTCGCCGGGTTCTTCGTCAACACGCTGGTGCTGCGCACGGACACCTCCGGCGACCCCGCCTTCCGTGAGCTGGTGTCCCGGGTGCGAAAGACCGACCTGGCCGCCTACGACCACCAGGACCTGCCCTTCGAGCGGCTGGTGGAGGCGGTCAACCCGGTGCGGTCCGCCGCCGCGCACCCGCTGTTCCAGGTGATGCTCGCCTTCCAGAACAACGCCGAGCCCAGCATGCGCATGCCCGGCCTGGCCGTCGGCTTCGAGGGGCTGGCCACCGGCACCGCGCGCTGCGACCTGTCGTTCAGCGTCGCCGAGACCAGGGGCGAGGACGGCGCCCCGGGGGGCCTGCGCGGCGTCCTGGAGTACGCCCGCGCGCTGTTCGACCCGGAGACCGCACAGGACCTCGCCGACCGGTTCGTACGACTCCTGGACGCCGCCGCCGAGGACCCGGAGCGCCGGCTGAGCGCGCTCGACCTGCTCTCCGCCGAGGAGCGGGCACAGCTCGCCGCCGAGGCCGAGCGGGCCGCGCCCACCGCCACCCCGGACACCCTGCCCGCCCTGTTCGCCCGGCAGGCCGCCCGCACCCCCGACGCGCCCGCCGTGCAACACGGTCCGACGACCCTGACGTATGCCGAACTGGACGCCAGGGCCGATCGGCTGGCGCACCGGCTGGCCGAACTGGGCGCCGCGCCCGAGACGTTCGTCGCGCTGGCCCTGCCCGCCTCGGCGGACCTGGTGGTGGCGGTGCTCGCGGCCACCAAGGCAGGCGCCGCCTGGGTGCCGCTGGACCCCGAATACCCCCGTCAGCGCCTGGAGTTGATGCTCGCCGAGACCGCGCCCTGCGCCGTGGTGGCCACCGAGGAGTCGGCCCGCCGGCTGCCCGCCACCGGCACACCCGTGCTGATCGGCACCGACGCGCCCGGCAGGCCGGCCGAGGCGCCCCGCACCGCCCTGCGGCCCGGTCACCCGGCCTACGTCATCTACACCTCGGGCTCCACGGGCACACCCAAGGGTGTCGTCGTCACCCATGCCGGGCTCGCCGTGCTCGGCGACAGCAGCCGGCGCGACCACGGGGCCGGGCCGGGCAGCCGGGTGCTGCAGTTCGTCTCCCCGAGCTTCGACGTGTCGGTGGCCGAACTGTGCATGGCGCTGCTCACCGGCGCCTGCCTGGTCATCCCCGAACAGCGGCCGGTCGGCGACGGGCTGGCCGCGTTCCTGGCCGAGCAGCGGATCAGCCACGCCCATCTGCCGCCCGCCGTGCTCGCCGGGCTGCCCCCGGCGGACCTGCCCGACCTCGCCACGCTGATGACCGGCGGCGAGGCCTGCACCCCGCACCTGGTGGGCCGGTGGGCGGCGGGCCGACGCATGGTGAACGCCTACGGGCCCACCGAGGCCACCTGCGAGGTCACCTACGCCGTGCAGGACCCGACCGCCGGCGGCTCCGCGCGGTCCATCGGCCGGGCCGTGGACGGCGTCCGCGTCCACGTCCTCGACGCCTCGCTGCGTCCCGTCCCGCCGGGCGCGCCGGGCGAGCTGTACATCGCCGGGCCCGGGGTGGCGCGCGGCTACCTCAACCGCCCGGCACAGACCGCGGGCCGGTTCGTCGCCGACCCGTACGGGCCCCCGGGGGGGCGCATGTACCGCACCGGCGACCTGGTGCGCCGGACGCGCCACGGCCGGCTGGACTTCGTCGGCCGGGCGGACGGGCAGGTCAAGCTGCGCGGTTTCCGCATCGAGACCGGCGAGATCGAGGCCGCCCTGCTGGACGTGCCCGGTGTGCGGCACGCGGCCGTCGTGGTCCGCGAGGACCGGCCCGGCGATCCGCGGCTCGTCGCGTACGCGGTGGCCGCCGCGTCGGACCTGGACACCGCGGGAGCGCTGGCCGCGCTGCGCGGCCGGCTGCCCGAGTACATGGTGCCGGGCGTACTGGTCACCCTGGACGAGCTGCCGCTGACTCCCAACGGCAAGCTGGACGTGCGCGCACTGCCCGCCCCGGCCGAGCCGTCGGGTCCCGGCCGGGCGCCGCGGACCGCCCGCGAGGAGCTGATGTGCCGGTTGTTCGCGGAGGTGCTCGGCGTGACCGAGGTCGGCATGGACGACAGCTTCTTCGCCCGCGGCGGCCATTCGCTGCTCGCCTCCCGCCTGGCCGGTCTGGTCGGGCAGGCGCTCGGCACCGAGCCCGGTGTCCGCGACATCTTCGCGGCGCCCACCCCCGCGCTGCTGCTGCGCCTCCTCGACGGGGACGGCGACGGGGACTCCCCCGGCGCCGGCTTCGCGCCCCTGCTGCCGCTGCGGACCGCCGGGACGAAGACGCCGCTGTTCTGCGTCCACCCGGTGGGCGGGCTCGCCTGGTGCTACTCGGGACTGCTGCGCACCCTCGATCCCGAACGGCCGGTGTACGGGCTGCAGTCGGCGGGCCTGGACGGCACCGGGCCGCTCGCCGCCACCCTCGACGGGATGCTGGACGGCTATGTCGAGCAGCTGCGCTCGGTGCAGCCGCACGGCCCCTACCGGCTGCTCGGCTGGTCCCTGGGCGGCACGCTCGCCCATCTGCTCGCCGCCGAACTCCAGCGGCGCGGCGAGCAGGTCGAGCAGCTGGTGCTGCTCGACGCCTACCCGGTCGAGGAACACCGGCGCGCGCACCTGAGCGCCGGGCAGGTGCTGAGCGACCTGTGCCGGGCCCACGCCCGGCTGCACGGCGACGACCCCGGCACCGTACCGGAGGGGGCCGCCGCGCTGAGTGAGCGCATCGTGGACTACCTGGGCCGCGGCGACTCCGAGCTGAGCCGCCTCGATCCGGAGCAGCGGCACGCGGTGCTCGGCGCCCTGGTGAACAACGTACGGCTGGTCTCGCCCGCCGAACCGCCGGTGTTCAAGGGGGACATCCTGCTCGTCGCCGCCACCGAGGACGTCCGCGACTGGGCCGATCAGGAGGCCTGGACGCCGTATCTGTCCGGTGTCGTGGACCGGCTGGAGGTGGCCGCCACCCACGAGGGCCTGCTGGCCCCCGGACCGGCCGCGGAGATAGGCCGGCTGCTCGGCCGCCGCGACTGACCCGGCCGCATCCGAGGGGCGGTACGCAGTCCGCGTACCGCCCCTCACGCGTGTCCGCCCGGTGGCCGGAACTGGACCGATACCTCGCCGATAAGGCCGGTTCATACGGTCGAAGCCGCGACGCGAAGGCCGGATCCGGCTCCCGCGATCGCGTTCATGTTCCGGCCGATGTTCCGGCTGACTTTCCGATGGAGGCGACACTCGTGGTGGACGGGGCGGACGAGATCGGCGGCGCGGCCGGCCGGGAGTACTGGAACGCTGTCGTGAGCGCGGGCGGCTTCACCCCGCTGCCGGGCTGGGCCGCCGAGCCCGGCGTCCCCGGCACGGCCGAGTTCCGCGCGCGGCTGCCGGAGAGCGACCGCGCGCACCTCGACGCGGCCCTGCTGCTCGCCGTGCACGCCAAGGTGGTGGCGGCGCTGACCGGGGACCGGGACACGGTCACCGGGTTCCAGCCGGCCCGCGGCGGGGCCCTGCCCGCGCGGATCACCGTCGAGGACGGCAGCTGGCGGGAGCTGACGGCCACCGCCGCGGGCACCCTGCGCATGGTGCTCGCCTTCGCCGCGGACGCCCCGGCCACGGAACCCCCCATGTACGACACCCTCGTCGCACCCCGTGCCGCGGACCTGCCCGCCGAGCTGCCGCGCGGGGTCGTCCTGGGGGTCGCCGCCGACGGCGACAGCCTGCTGGTGCGGCACCGCACCGACGTCCTGGACGCGGCGGCGGCCCGCCGGATCGCCGGGTACTACATCACCGCCCTCACCCGGGCCTTCGCCGAGCCCGGCGCGGACCACCACGCCCGGCATCTGCTCGGCGAGGAGGAACTGCGTTACCAACAGGAGGAGTTGAGCGGACCGGTACGGCCGCTGCCGGACCGGCGCTGCCACCAGCTCTTCGAGGAGCGGGCGCACGCCCATCCGGACGCGGTCGCCGTCGAACTGGGCGAGCGGGCGCTGACGTACGGCGAACTCAACCGCCGCGCCAACCGGATCGCCTGGCTGCTGCGCGAGCGGGGCCTCGCGGACGAGGACGTGGTCGCCGTCGTCACCGAGCGCGACCTCGACTGGGCGGCCGCGCTCCTCGGCACCCTCAAGGCGGGCGGCGCCTATCTGCCCGTGGAACCGCACTTCCCGGCCTCCCGGATCGCGGGGATGCTGCGCCGCAGCGGCTGCCGGCTGCTGCTCACCACCGGCGAGGGCTCCGCCTCCCTGCGGCAGGCCGTCGCGGACCTCGGCGACGAGGCCCCCGCCGTGCTGGCCGTGGACCGGCTGCCGGACACGCTGCCCGATACGGACCCCGACCTGCCGGTGGCCGCCGACGCGCTCGCCTACATCTACTTCACCTCCGGTTCCACGGGCGAGCCCAAGGGCGCCATGTGCGAACACGCCGGCTTCGTCAACCACCTCCTCGCCAAGATCGAGGACCTGGGCATCACCGCGGACAGCACGGTCGCCCAGACCGCCCCGCAGTGCTTCGACATCTCCCTGTGGCAGCTGGTGGCGGCGCTGGTCGCGGGCGGCCGTACCCGGATCGTCGAGCAGGACGCCATCCTCGACATCGGCCGTTTCGTCGACGTCCTGGAGACCGGCCGGGCCCAGGTGGTCCAGCTCGTCCCCTCCTATCTGGAGGTGCTGCTGACCTGGCTGGACGGCCGCCCCGGGCGGCTGCCGGAGCTGCGGATCGTGTCGGCGACCGGTGAGGCGCTGAAGAGGGAACTGGTGGAGCGCTGGTTCCAGACCTTCCCCGGAGTGCCGCTCGTCAACGCCTACGGCCTCACCGAGACCAGCGACGACACCAACCACGAGGTGATGCGGGCCGCTCCCCGGGGCGCGTCGGTGCCGCTCGGCCGGCCGGTCCGCAATGTGCGCGTGCGGGTCGTCGACGAGCGGATGATGCCCGTGCCGCTCGGAGCGCCCGGCGAGATCGTCTTCCAGGGCGTGTGCGTGGGCCGTGGTTACGTCCATGATGAGGAGCGCACCGCCGCCGCGTTCCTGCCCGACCCGGACGAGCCGGGCGGGCGGCTGTACCGCTCCGGTGACTTCGGCCGGTGGGCGGCGGACGGGCGGCTGGAGTTCCACGGGCGCCGGGACGCCCAGCTGAAGATCCGCGGCTTCCGTATCGAGATCGGCGAGATCGAGAACCACATGATGCGGGCAGCCGGGGTCCGGGACGCCGCCGTGGTCGTCGCCGGCAGCGGCGAGGACCGCTTCCTGGTGGGCTACTGCACCCGCTCCGGCACCACCGAACCGGCCGGGCTGGCCGAGAAGCTGGCCGCGTCCCTGCCGTCGTACATGGTGCCCGCCCGGATCGTCGTGCTGGACGCCATGCCCCTCACTCCCAACGGGAAGATCGACAAGAAGGAGCTGACCCGCCGGGCGCAGTCCGCCGCTGCCGAGCCCGCCGACGTCTCCTCGGGCGAGCCGCGGACGCCCACCGAGCGGCGGCTGGCCGAGCTGTGGAGCGCGGCCCTGAAGGTGCCCGCGCACCGCATCCGCCGCGACGCCCACTTCTTCGTCCTCGGCGGCACCTCGCTGAGCGCGGTCCGCCTCGCCATCAGCCTCGACCGGCGGGTCACCGTCGGCGAACTGGCCGCCCACCCCGTCCTGTCCGACCTCGCCGCCCTGCTCGACGAGCGTGCCACCGCGCTCGCGGCGAGCTGATCCGAAGCCGTGCGCACCGCGAGCCGGCCCCTGCCCCGGGAGAGGGGACCCGTGGACGACCTCCGTCACCGGCCTGCCGGCCCCGGCCCGGGGGCCACGCGCCCGCGCGCCGAGGTGGTCGCGGGCGGGCCGGAGCGGCTGCGGGCGGTGACGGGGGCGCCGCCCACGGCGGGTCGGGGCCGGCGCTCCTGTCCCCGCCTCCCGCCCTCGCCCCGCAGGCACCTGCCCGTCGTTCCACCGCCCCGCCTTCCCATGAGGCCCGGCCCTTCACCGGAGGAAGACCGCACATGACGTCCGTTCTCGATCTGACGGCCCCCGTGCCGGAAACAGCCGCAGCCGCCACCCGGGTTCCCGTCCTCGCCGCCGACAGCGCGGGCGACCCCGCAGGCTGGGCGGCATCCCACCGCGCCGAGGTGCGCGCGGCCCTCGCCGACGCCGGCGCGGTCCTGCTGCGCGGGCTCGGCCCGCGCGGCCCCGAGGAGGTGGGCGCGGTCGCCGCCGCGCTCGGCATCGAGGCGATGCCCGAACGCGAGGGGTTCGCCCCGCGCCGCACCCTCGCCCCGGGCGTGCTGTCCTCCTCGGAGTGGCCGCCCGACGAACCGATGTGCATGCACCACGAGCTGAGCTATGCGGCCGAGGTGCCCTCGACGCTGCTGTTCGCCTGTCTGCGCGCCCCGGACGAGGGCGGCGCCACCGCTCTCGCGGACGGGCAGGCGGTGCTCCGGGCACTGCCGGCGGACCTGGTCGAGCCGTTCGTCCGCGAGGGCTGGCAGCTCACCCGCACCTACCGCGAGGTCGGCGTCGCCTGGACCGAGGCGTTCGGTACCGAGGACCCCGCCGAGGTGGCCGCGTACTGCGCCCGCGAGGCCGTGGAGCACAGCTGGCTGCCGGACGGCGCGCTGCGCACCCGCCAGCGCCGGGCCGCCGTCCTCACCCACCCCGGCACCGGCCGGCCCGTCTGGTTCAACCAGGTGGCGTTCCTCAACGAGCGCACCCTCGACCCGATGGTCCGCGAGTACCTCACCGACGTGTACGGGCCCGGTGCCCTGCCGTTCACGACCGTCTACGGCGACGGGCGGCCGATCCCGGACGAGGTCGTCGAGACCATCGACCGGGCCTACCGGGCCGCCACCGTCCGCGAGCCCTGGATCACCGGCGACGTCCTCGTCGTCGACAACCTGCGCATGGCCCACAGCCGCGAGCCCTACGAGGGCGACCGGCGGATCGCCGTGGTCCTCGGCGACCCGGTCCGCCTGCCCGGTCACGTCCGGGCGCTCTGACCCCAGGAGAACACCCATGTCCTCACCCACCACGGCAGCACCCGCGTTCGCCGTCATCTCCGGAGCCCAGGTCGACCGTGCCATCGGCGGCCGGTACGAGGAGGTCGTCCGGATCGTGGAGGCGGCCTACCGCGCGCACGGCAGCGGAGACACCGTCAACCCGCCCTCGTACTTTCTCCGCTTCCCCGACCGGCCCAGCTCGCGGATCATCGCGCTGCCCGCCTCCCTCGGCGGCGACACCCCCGTCGACGGGGTGAAGTGGATCTCCAGTTTCCCTCAGAACGTGACCGCCGGGCTGCCCCGGGCCTCCGCCGTGCTGATCCTCAACGATCCGGCCACCGGCTATCCGCTGGCCTGCCTGGAGAGTTCCATCATCAGCGCCGCCCGCACCGCCGCGTCGGCCGCGATCGCCGCCCGGGAACTGTCCGCCCACCGCGAGCGCCCACGCCGTGTCGGCTTCGTCGGCACCGGCCTGATCGCCCGGTTCGTGCACGCCTATCTGGCCGGCACCGGCTGGGAGTTCGCCGAGACGGGCGTGTACGACCTGGACCCCGCCCACGCCGACGGGTTCACCGGCTACCTGGAGCGCGGCGGCACGCCCGGCACGATCACCGTGCACGACAGCGCCGAGCGGCTGATCCGCTCCAGCGACCTCGTCGTCTTCGCCACCGTCGCCGGCGAGCCGCACGTCACCGACCCCGGCTGGTTCACGCACAACCCGCTGGTGCTGCACGTCTCACTGCGCGACCTGGCGCCCGAAGTGGTGCTGGACGCCTTCAACGTCGTCGACGACGTCGACCACTGCCTGAAGGCGAACACCTCGCTTCATCTGGCCGAACAGCGCACCGGGCACCGGGATTTCGTGCACGGCACGCTGTACGACCTGCTCACCGGCGCGCTCCGGCCGCCCGCCGACCGGCCGGTGGTCTTCTCCCCGTTCGGCCTCGGGGTCCTCGACCTCGCGCTCGGCCGGCACGTCCACGACACCGTGCGCGAGGCCGGCGAACTGGCCGTCGTGGACGGCTTCTTCCACGAGATGCGCCGCTACGGCTGACCGCCCGCCGAGCGCGTCCCGTCCCCAGAGCGGGAGGTTCCATGCCGATCATCTCGGCTCCGCAGGAATTCAACGAGGACGACCTGTACGTCGACCTCTGGCCGGTTCTCGGCTCATCGGTCTATCTCAAGTGCGAGGGGTTCAATTTCAGCGGCTCCATCAAACAGAAGGCCGCCCTGTCCATGATCGAGGCGGCCGAGCGCAGCGGAGTGCTGCGGGAGGGCTCGGTGCTGGTCGAGTCCTCCTCCGGCAACCTGGGCGTGGCCCTCAGCGCGCTCGCGGCGAGCCGGGGCTACCGCTTCGTGTGCGTCACCGACTCCCGCTGCAACCTCGCCACCCGGCGCGCGATGGAGGCCTTCGGCGCGGAGGTCCGTATCGTCACCGAGCCGGACCCGGAGGGCGGCTTCCTCGGCGCCCGGATCAACCTGGTCCGCAGCCTGTGCGCGTCCGACAGCCGCTACGTCTGGCTGAACCAGTACCGCAACCCGGAGAACTGGCGGGCCCACTACCGCTGGACGGCGCCACCGATCGCGGAGCGGTTCCCCGGCCTGGACGTGCTGTTCGTCGGCGCCGGCACCACGGGCACCCTCATGGGCTGCGCCCGCTGGTTCAAGGAACACCGGCCGCGGGTGCGGATCGTGGCCGTGGACAGCGCCGGCTCGGTCACCTTCGGCGGCCCGGCCGCCACCCGGATGATCCCGGGCCTGGGCGCCGGGGTGCGGCCCGCGCTGCTCGACGAGTCCCTCGTCGACGACGTGGTGATCGTGCCCGAACCGGAGACGGTGCGCACGTGTCACCGGCTCGCCGCCCGCGGCTTTCTGTTCGGAGGCTCCACCGGGACCGTCGTCGCCGGCGCCGCCGAATGGCTCGGCCGCCCCGGCGAGGACCGCGCCGACCTCGTCACCGTGGCCATCTCCCCGGACCTCGGGGAGCGCTATCTCGACACCGTCTACCAGAGCAACTGGGTGCAGGCCCTGTACGGCGACGAGCTCGCCGGCGAGCGCCTGCCCGTGCCCCACACCTGACATCCCGTCTGAAGGGAGACAAGCGATGAGCAGCAACCCGTTCGAGGACCCGGAGGGCCGCTACCACGTCCTCGTCAACGACGAGGGCCAGTATTCGCTGTGGCCGTCGTTCGCCGAGGTCCCGGCCGGCTGGCAGGCCGTGCTGGAGGACGCCGGACTGGAGGAGAGCCAGGCCTACGTCGAGGAGCACTGGACGGACATGCGCCCGCGTTCGGTCGCCGAAGCGATGGCCCATGCCGGCTGACATCCTCACCGAGGCCGGTGCCCACCGGCGGCTGATGGACCTGCTCGACGCGCACGCCGCCGGGTACCGGGTCATCGACCACCCGCCCGAGGGGCGCACCGTTCAGGCCAGCGCGCTGCGCGGCCATCCGCTGCGGCAGGCGGCCAAGTGCCTGGTCCTGCGGGTGGCCGGCGGCCCGGCGGGCCGCGGACACGTCCTGGCGGTGGTGCCCGGCGACCGCCGGGTGGACACCGACGCGGTGGCCGCACTGTCCGGCCGGGCCCGCGCGGCCTTCGCGGACCGCGCCACCGCCGAACGCCTGACCGGTTGCGCCAGCGGCGCGGTCATCCCGTTCTCCTTCGACGCGCGGCTGACGCTCGTGGTGGACCGCGATCTGCTCGACGAGGACGAGATCTACTTCAACGCCGCCCGCCTCGACCAGTCCGTCGCCCTGACCACCCGCGCCTACCGGCGCATCGCCGCCCCTCTCGTGGCGCCGATCAGCACCCGTGGATCCGACCGGAAAGCGATATCTCCATGACCCTGCTCCTCGACACCGCCGCCGTCTCCGCCCCGGCCCGCACCCTCACCGTCGGCGCCGGGGACGCGGGGCGGATCACCGCGCTCGCCCGGCGTCTCGCCCCCGCCGGGGACGGGCGGGTGGACGACCACGCGTATGTCGCCGCCGCCCGTGACGCCTGGTGCGAGCTGCCGGTCCCGCTGCGCCGCGGGCTTCGGGACTTCCGCCGCGACTCCGGGCCGGCCGGCACGCTGCTGGTGCGCGGACTGCCCGTCGACGAGGCGGAGCTGCCCGACACCCCGTCCGTGGGCGGCTCGGTGCAGCGCACCGCGTCCGTGCCCGCCGCCGTGCTGCTGATGGTGGCGTCCGGGCTCGGCGACCCGGCCGCCTTCCGGCCGGAGAAGACCGGCGCCCTCGTCCAGGACGTCGTCCCGGTCCCCGGCCAGGAGGACTTCCAGGGCAACGCCGGCTCGACGCTGCTGTCCTTCCACACCGAGAACGCCTTCCACCCGCACCGGCCCGATTTCGTGATGCTGCTGTGCCTGCGTGCCGACCACGAGCGGGTGGCGGGCCTGCGCACCGGCTGCATCCGCCAGACGCTTCCGCTGCTGTCCGAGGAGAGCCGGACGGCCCTGTGGGGCGAGGAGTTCGTGACGGCCGCCCCGCCCTCCTTCGGTGCGGCCGGGGCCGCCTCACCGCACGCGGTGCTCACCGGTGCCGCCGACGACCCCGACGTCCGGGTGGACTTCGCGGCCACCCGGGCGACCACGGACCGGGGCCGCGCCGCCCTGGCCGAGCTGGCCGGGCTGTTCGAGATGACCGCGCAGACGGTCCGGCTGGAACCCGGCGATCTGGCGATCGTCGACAACCGGGTCACCGTGCACGGCCGTACCGCCTTCCGTCCCCGCTACGACGGCCGGGACCGCTGGCTGCAGCGCGGCTTCGTCCTGACCGACCTGCGCCGCTCCCGCGCCTCGCGGGCGTGCGACGGCTACGTACTCGACTGACGACCGCGGCACAGTCCGCACCGAGGAATTGAGATGCCTGTGACCACACTTCTCGAACCGGCCGTGCCCCGCGTCCAGTCCGCTCCCGTACGCGTCGACGTGCGCGTGGAGGAGACGCCGCTGCCGCCCCACGAGTCGCTCGCCCTGTACTCGGCCCTGGCCGGGCGGCTCGGGACCGAGGACGTGTTCCTGCTGGAAAGCCCCGAGGGTCCGCTCCAGGACCGCGGCCATGCCGTGGTCGGCCAGGGCCGGCTCGCGGAGATCGAGGTCCACGCCGGCCATGTCCGGGTGAGCGGCCGCGCCGAGGTGGCCCGCGCGCTGCTCGCCGCCGCCGACCACCTGGGCATGCCCGTGCTCGGGCCGGACACCCGCGCCCTGGACCGGCCCGGCCGGGTGTGGGAGTTCCTCGGTGCGGCCCAGCGGCTGTTCCGGCTGCACACGCACGTCCCGGACGACGCCTTCGCGTTCGGCTTCGTCACCACGATCGGGTACGAGGCCGCCTGGCACATGGAGGACCTGCCCGCCCGCGCGCACCCGGACTCCGGCCCCGACTGCGTGCTGACCCTGTTCCGCGACACCGTCCACTACGACCTCGCCACCGGCGCCGTACGCCGCTTGCACGCGCACGCCGACGTGTTCGGGCCACCGCCCGGCCCGGATCCGGTCGCGGCGGCGCTCGCCGCCCTGCCCGAGGAGACGGCGGTGCCGGAGGCGCCCGAGCCGCGCTCGGTGCGCGACTCCACCGCGCGGGAGACCTTCCTGGCCCGCGCCGAGCGGTGCCTGGCGCACATCGGGGCCGGTGACGTCTACCAGATCCAGATCGGGCACAGCATCGAGGTCGGCACCGGCCTCACCCCGCTCCAGGTCTACCGGCGGCTGCGCTCGCGCAACCCGTCACCGTACATGTACCTGGTGCCGCGGGCCGGTACGACCCTGATCGGGGCCAGCCCCGAGATGCTGGTCGCCGCCCGGGGCGACCGGCTGGTGATGCGGCCCATCGCGGGCACCGCCCCGCGCAGCGGGGACACGGAGACCGACGCGCGCCGGGTGGCCGCTCTGCTGGCCGACGAGAAGGAACGCGCCGAGCACATCATGCTCGTGGACCTGTGCCGCAACGACATCGGCCGCGTCTGCCTGCCGCGGACGCTGCGCACCGAGCAGCTGATGACCGTGGAGACGTACTCGCACGTCTTCCACCTCGTCTCGACCGTCTCCGGGACACTCGACCCAGCGCACGACACCTGGTCCGTGCTGCGTGCGACCTTCCCGGCGGGCACCGTGACCGGGGCGCCGAAGATCCGTTCCATGCAGCTGATCCAGGAGCTGGAGGACGGCCCGCGCGGCATGTACGCGGGGGCGGTGGGCCTGGTCGACGTCCGCGGCTGGAGCCTGCTCGCCCTGTGCATCCGCACCGTGGTGCACGACGGCGCCGTCTACCGCACACAGGCCTGCGCCGGCATCGTCGCCGACTCCCGTCCCGAGCGGGAGTGGCACGAGACCCTGCACAAGATGGCCGCCGCCCACTGGGCGCTGACCGGGAAGGAGCTGCTGCCGTGAGGATCCTGGTCGTCGACGCCTACGACAGCTTCACCTACATCATCGACCAGTACCTGCGCGGCCTCGGCGTCGACACCGAGGTGGTGCGCAGCGGCACCCGCGCCCCTGGCGAACTGCTCGCCTCGGCCCCGGACGCGGTGGTGCTGGGGCCGGGGCCGGGGCATCCGGCGGACAGCGGGCACGTCGACCTCGTGCACGCCTTCGCCGGCCGCACCCCGCTGCTCGGCATCTGCCTCGGTCACCAGGCCGTGGGCCTCGCCTACGGCGGCACGGTGGTGACCGCGGACCTGGTACGGCACGGCAAGACCAGCGTCGTACGGCACGACGGCACCGGTCTGTACGAGGGGCTCGGCACCGAGACGACGGTGGCCCGCTATCACTCGCTGGTGGTGGCCGAGCCGCTGCCCGAACGGCTTCAGGTGACCGGGTACGCGGCGGACGACGGATGTGTGATGTCCCTGCGCCATCGTGAACTGCCGGTGTACGGCGTGCAGTTCCATCCCGAGAGCGTGGCGACGACCGGCGGGACGCGGCTGCTGGACAACTTCCTGTCCGCCGCCCGCCGGTACGCCGCCGTGCGCGTGTGAGGCAGGAGACCCCGATGCGTATCCTCATCGCCGACGGATCGGCCGTCCTGCGGGCGGGCCTCGCCCAGGTGCTGCGGGACGGCGGACACGAGGTGGCCGCCGTCCTGGCCGGCCCGTCCGCGCTGTCCGCGGCCGCCGTCCGGTGCCGCCCGGACGCCGTACTGGCGGGCCTGCGCCCCGCGGGCGCCGAAGCCGTTCTCGACGCAGTCCTGGAGGCCGGGCGTGC
>NZ_JBEXKG010000127.1:0-22429 GCF_040609555.1 Streptomyces sp. NPDC004658 | reverse complement strand
CGCCGCCGCACCGACACCCCCGGCGGCCCAGGGCCCGCAGGCACCGGCGGCCCCGCAGCCCTTCCCGGGCACCCAGCAACCGCCGCCCCCGTCCATCCCCCAGCCCTCCCCGGCGGCCCAGGTGCCCAGGTCACCGTCCATCCCGCAGCCTTCGCCCGCGCCTCAGCCCTCCCCGGCCGCCCCCGCCCCCGCGGCCCCCTCGGTGCCCCACCAGGCGGGTGCCCCCGTCACCCCGCTGACCAGCGGGCCCGGTGGCGGGCAGGCCTCCTGGGCGCAGCAGGTGCACCAGCTGGCCGGGGGCGGCGACGAGCAGCCCGTGGCGCCGTGGAAGCCTCCGGTGGAGGACCCGTTCCAGGCCGCCGCCCGCCGGCAGGCCGCCGCCCGCCCCGCCGGACTCGGCAAGCGGCTCGCCGCGCGGCTGATCGACCTGCTGGCCATCGGCGCCGTGACGGCCGCCGCGGCGGTCCCGCTCGGCATCCGGGCCGTGGACCACGTCCAGCAGAAGATCGACGCCGCCCGGCTCTCCGGCCGCGAGGTCACGGTCTGGCTGCTCGACGGCACGACCGGTACCAGCCTCGGCATCGTCGTCGGCGTCCTGCTCCTGGCGGGTGTCCTGTACGAGGTGCTGCCCACGGTCAGGTGGGGCCGCACCCTCGGCAAGAAGCTGTGCGGTCTCCAGGTCCGGGACATCGAGGCGCACGAGCCCCCGGCGTTCGGCGCGGCGCTGCGCCGCTGGCTGGTCCTCAGCGTGCCCGGCCTGCTGGTCGTCGGGCTCGTGGGCGTGCTGTGGTGCCTGTTCGACCGGCCCTGGCACCAGTGCTGGCACGACAAGGCGGCCCACACCTTCGTGGCCGGCTGAGCGCGCGTACTCCGTCCGGCCGTCTGCCGGATGCGGAGCCGGGATCTTCGGGTTCCACTCGGGCCATGAGCAGCGAACCGCCCCCCGGCTCCGGAGAGCAGCCCCCCGAGGACGACCCCTTCAGGAAGCGGCCCCCGTCGGACCAGGGCTCGGGCTCGCCGTACGACGCCCCGTACGGCGGCGCCCAGCCCCCTCCGCCCGGCGGCGGCGAGGGCGGCCCCTACGGCGGCGGGCCGGGCGGTCCCTACGGCGGCGGCCCCTACGGCCCCGGCGGCTACCCCGCCGACCCGCTGGCCGGCATGCCCCCGCTCGCCGACAGCGGCAAGCGGACGCTCGCGCGCATCATCGACATGATCCTGGTCGGCGTCGTCGTGCTGCTGCTCACCTGGGCGGTCGGGGTGAGCGCGTACACGCTCGACAGTGAGCGCGCCCAGGTCGGCAGGTCCCTCGCCCAGTCCTTCATCGCGGCCGTGCTCTACATCGCGTACGACACCTTCATGATGACCAGGTCGGGGCAGACCCTCGGCAAGAAGTGGCTCGGTCTGCGGGTGGCCAACCTGGAGAACGGTGCCACGCCCTCCGTGCAGACCATGCTGATCCGCTCCCTGGTGCTGTGGGTGCCGTTCGCCTTCTGCTGCGCCTGCATCTGGACGGCGATCTCCGGCGGGTGGAGCTTCTTCGACAAGCCGTACAAACAGGGCCTGCACGACAAGGCGGCCAAGACGGTGGTGGTCAGCACCGGTTGAGCCACCCCACCGAAGGGTGCTCGTACGGCAGTGGCGGTCCCGGGAGGCCCGGAACCGCCACTGCCGCAGCTCTGCGTGCCGTGTCCCTGTCCGCTCACAGGGTCGTGGGGACGCGCTCCTCCTCCGCGACGGGCTCGGCGGGCGCCCGTTCCGCGCGCGCCCCGGGGACGGGGACCGTCAGGGCGACCAGCAGACCCAGCGCGAGTGCCGCGAGGGCGATGACGGCGACCCCGGGGCCCGAACTCGTCTGGGACAGCAGCAGCATGGCGAGCGTCGAGAAGATCACGGTGCAGGAACCGTAGGCGAGCTGTGCGGCGGTCGGACGAGGCATGGCAATCGTGTCCTCGGCAGTCTTCGGAAGTTGGGGGTGCCACTCTGTTGGCCTGCATGCCCGAGCGGGACGCCCGGTAAGCGTGACCTAACCCACGGTACCGGTGCACAGGGGGCGCATGGAGTCATCGTCCCGGCCAAACGGGCGTTCCCCTGCGCCCGTTGGCCGGGTGACACGCGTCCGTAAAGCGGACGTCACCTCCGCATAGTGCACTTGTCCTGCTCAAGTCAAGGTCTGTCTTTTCAGCTAAACCTCTAGTCAAATGTCGTCACTTGACTACACGCGTTGATCGTGCGCGCACGGATTCCTCCATGACCCGGAACCCTCTGTCCGTGTGCGCGGCGCGGGGGAGGAACTCAAGTGACCAGCAGATCCTGGACGTTCAGAGCGGCCGCCATCGGTGTGACGCTCGCGGCGGCCTCCGCCACGTTCGCCACCTTCGCCGTCGCGGAGGCGAGCACCCAGGCCCGGAACGCCGCCGCCAACCGGCACGACCCGGCTCCGGTGAAGCAGCGCGCGCACGACCTGGACGGCCCCCTGAGCAAGACCCAGGAGGCTCAGCGCAAGGAGGCCCTGAACCAGCTCATAGCGGGCAAGGCCACCGCGAAGGACCGCAACGGCTCCAAGGTCGTCGAGCTCAAGAGCCGCAAGGGCCAGAGCAAGTACGTCGAACTGAGCCGCGAGAAGACCGACAAGATCTTCACGATCCTGGTGGAGTTCGGGGACAAGACCGACCCCAAGTTCGGCGGCACCCCGGGCCCGCTGCACAACAAGATCGCCGCGCCGGACCGCAAGAAGGACAACTCGACGGCCTGGCAGAAGGACTACAACCAGAAGCACTACCAGGACCTCTACTTCGGCACCGGCAAGAAGACCGAGTCGCTGAAGAAGTACTACGAGAAGCAGTCCTCGGGCCGCTACTCCGTCTCCGGTGAGGTCACCGACTGGGTCAAGGTCCCCTACAACGAGGCCCGTTACGGCAACAACGCCTGCGGCGACACCAACTGCCCGAGCGTGTGGAACGTCGTCAGCGACGGCCTGAACGCCTGGGTCGCCCAGCAGAAGAAGGCCGGCCGCACCGACGCCGACATCAAGAAGGACCTCGCCAAGTACGACCAGTGGGACCGGTACGACTACGACGGCGACGGCAACTTCAACGAGCCGGACGGCTACGTCGACCACTTCCAGATCGTGCACGCCGGTGAGGACGAGTCCGCCGGCGGCGGCGCCGAGGGCGAGAACGCGATCTGGGCCCACCGCTGGTACGCCTTCGGCACCGACGCCGGCGCCACCGGCCCCGAGAACAACAAGCTCGGCGGCACGCAGGTCGGCGACACCGGCATCTGGGTCGGCGACTACACCATCCAGCCGGAGAACGGCGGCCTCGGCGTCTTCGCCCACGAGTACGGCCACGACCTCGGCCTGCCGGACGAGTACGACACCGCCGGCGGCGACAACTCCACCGGCTTCTGGACGCTGATGTCCTCCGGCTCCTGGCTCGGCACCGGCAAGGAGTCCATCGGCGACCTGCCGGGCGACATGAACGCCTGGGACAAGCTCCAGCTGGGCTGGCTCAACTACGACACCGCCAAGGCCGGCAAGCAGTCCACGCACAAGCTGGGCGTCGCCGAGTACAACACCTGGGACAAGCAGGCCCTCGTGGTGACCCTGCCGGACAAGGCGGTCACCACCACCATCACCGAGCCGGCGCAGGGCGCCACCCAGTGGTGGAGCGGCAGCGGCAACAACCTGAAGAACACGCTGACCCGTTCGGTGGACCTGACCGGCAAGTCCTCCGCGAGCCTGACCCTGGACGGCTGGTGGGCCACCGAGGCCGGTTACGACTACGTCTACACCGAGGTCTCGACCGACGGCGGCGCCAACTGGACCGCGCTGGACGGCACGGCCGACGGCCAGGCCCTGCCGAAGGACGCCAGCGGCAAGCCGGCGCTGAGCGGCTTCTCGCAGACGCACAAGAAGCTGGTGTTCCCCCTCGACGCCTACGCGGGCAAGAAGATCGACCTGCGCTTCCGTTACGCCACCGACGGCGGTGTCGCGGAGAACGGCTTCACGGCCGACGAGATCGCCGTGACCGCCGACGGCACCCCGCTGTTCTCGGACAACGCCGAGACCGCGGACGCCGGTTGGACCGCGGACGGCTTCTCCCGCATCGGCGCGTCCTTCACCAAGGACTACAAGCAGTACTACATCGCCGAGAACCGGCAGTACGTGTCGTACGACAAGACGCTGAAGACCGGCCCGTACAACTTCGGCTTCGCGTCGCGCCCGGACTGGGTGGAGCACTACCCGTACCAGAACGGCCTGCTGATCTGGAAGTGGGACACCTCCCAGGCGGACAACAACACGAACTCCGCGAACGGCCACCCGGGCACCGGTCTGATCCTGCCGGTCGACTCGCACCCGAAGGCGCTGAAGTGGACCGACGGCACGCTGGTGCGCAACCGCATCCAGGCCTACGACTCGCCGTTCAGCCTCTACGCCACGGACGGCATCACCCTGCACAAGGCCGACGTCGCGCTGAAGATCAAGGGCTCGAAGGGCGTCCGGGTCTTCAACGACCACACCAGCACCTACTACGACCCGTCGAACCCGACGGGCGGGGTGAAGGTCACTGACACCAACACCAAGATCACGATCGTCAAGGAGGCCAAGGACGGCTCCACGATCCAGCTCAAGGTCGGCCCCGCGGTGAAGTAGTCCGCATCACCGCAGGTCACAGGCGTATCGGCGGCAACCCCTTGGCGGGTTGCCGCCGGTCGTGTTTAGGTGCGTCCTGTGGACCGCTTATTGACACCGACCGGAACGGGGATGTGACCGCATGGCCGCTGGAGGCTTCTGCAAGCTGCCGAACGGCACGGTGGTGGTGGCGCTGAACCTGCCCTACGGCTCCCCCGGGGTGCGGGTTCTCGTGCACGCCCAGAACCGCGCCCGGGCCCTGACCAGGCTCCGGAACCTGGGCCTGCGGGCGATCTACCTGCGGGGGAACGCCGAGCCTCCGACGCCGGACGAGATCACGGCGGTCCTGCACCATCCCGACGGCCTGATATGGCGCACGGCCCCCGCCGACAACGGTGTCATCGTGAACGAGCTGTGGCACCCGATCCGCGCGCTGCTGCGCGGACCGGCGGTGGTGCGGTGACGACAGGGCCTAGCCGCTCACCACGGGCTTGCCGGTGAGCTCCACGCCCGCTTCCCGGAGCTCCTCCAGGGCGCGCTCGGTGGTCTCGCCCGCCACCCCGGCGGTCAGATCCAGGAGGACCTGGGTGCGGAAGCCCTCCCGCGCGGCGTCCAGGGCCGTGGCCCGTACGCAGTGGTCCGTGGCGATGCCCACCACGTCCACCTCCGTGATCTCCCGGGCGCGCAGCCAGTCGGCGAGGGGGACGCCGTTCTCGTCGGTGCCCTCGAAGCCGCTGTACGCGGCCGCGTACGCACCCTTGTCGAACACGGCGTCCACCGCGCCGGAGGCGACGGCCGGGGCGAAGTTCGGGTGGAAGCCCACGCCCTCCGTGCCCGCGACGCAGTGCGCGGGCCAGGAGCGGACGTAGTCGGGGTTGTCCGCGAAGTGGCCGCCGGGCGCGATGTGGTGGTCGCGGGTGGCCACCACATGCCGGTACCCGGTGCCCGCCGCCTGGCCGATCAGCTCGGTGATGGCGGCGGCCACGTCGGCACCGCCGGCCACCGCGAGGCTGCCTCCCTCGCAGAAGTCGTTCTGCACGTCTACGACGATCAAGGCGCGGCGCATGGTGGGTGTCCTTCGACTGAGAGTGAAGTAACTGAGCCTAGAGAATTCCGGGCTCCTGCGGGAGGGGGCGTCGAGGGGCGGACGGGGGTCCCGCTCTAGCTACCCGAGCGCCCGTGGACGTACTCCGTCGGAATGACGGGTTCCCCCCTGGACAGCTGAGTAGCGGAGAGCGGCAGGTTCGCGCGGGCCGCGATGTGGCGGTCCCGGGGCACGTCCAGCGGCTCCCGGGCGACGATCTCGCCGCCCTTGACCAGCTGCACCAGCAGCTGCCGGTCGGCCAGCTCGGCCGGGACCGGCCCGGTGCCGACGACCTCGGCCTCCGCGACCCCGTCCGCGTCCAGCCGGCGCGCCGCCCACTTGCGGCCCCCGACGGACGTCTTGCCGCCGCTGGACTTCTTCGCGACCGGCAGCAGCGGCGCCTTCGGGTCGGCGGACTCGGCGCGGGCGACCAGCTTGTAGACCATGGAGGAGGTCGGGTGTCCGGAGCCGGTCACCAGCTGGGTGCCGACGCCGTAGGCGTCCACCGGCGCGGCGGCCAGTGAGGCGATGGCGTACTCGTCCAGGTCGGAGGTCACGATGATCTTCGTGTCGGTCGCGCCCAGCTCGTCCAGCTGCTGGCGCACCCGGTGGGCCACCAGCAGCAGGTCGCCGGAGTCGATGCGGACCGCGCCCAGCTCGGGGCCGGCCACCTCCACCGCCGTGCGGACGGCCTCGGCGACGTCGTAGGTGTCCACCAGGAGGGTCGTGCCCCGGCCGAGGGTGTCGACCTGGGCCCGGAAGGCGTCCCGCTCGCGGTCGTGGAGCAGGGTGAAGGCGTGGGCGGAGGTGCCGACGGTCGGGATGCCGTAGCGGAAGCCGGCGGCCAGGTCGGAGGTGGTCGCGAAGCCGCCGACGTAGGCGGCGCGGGCGGCGGCCACCGCGGCCAGCTCGTGGGTGCGGCGGGCGCCCATCTCGATCAGCGGGCGGTCGCCGGCGGCGGAGGCCATCCGGGAGGCGGCGGCGGCGATGGCGGAGTCGTGGTTGAGGATGGAGAGGATCACGGTCTCCAGCAGGACGCACTCGGCGAAGCTGCCCTCGACGCGCATGATCGGCGATCCCGGGAAGTACACCTCGCCCTCGGGGTAGCCCCAGATGTCCCCGCCGAAGCGGTAGTCGGCGAGCCACCGCAGGGTCTCCTCGTCGACGATGTCCCGCTCGCGCAGGAAGCCGAGGACGCCCGAGTCGAAGCGGAAGTTCTCCACCGCGTCCAGGACGCGGCCGGTGCCGGCCACCACGCCGTAGCGGCGCCCGTCCGGCAGCCGGCGGGTGAAGACCTCGAACACGCTCCGCCGTTCGGCCGTACCGGCCTTCAGGGCGGCGCGCAGCATCGTCAGCTCGTACTGGTCCGTGAAGAGCGCTGTCGAGGGAACGTCCACCGGCAGCCCAAGGTCCGCTGTGTTCATGACGAGGAATCGTACTCCCTTTTCGTCGGTGTGACGATTTATGGGGGCCGTGGCAGCATGGGCTGTGTGACGTCACCCGCGCCCGTAGAGATCGAACGCACCGAGTCGGCGGAGGAGGTCTTCGCCGTACCCGAGCCCGACGTCCCCTGGGTCACGATCGTGCACAACGACCCGGTCAACCTCATGAGCTATGTGACCTACGTCTTCCAGACGTACTTCGGCTACTCCAAGGACAAGGCCACCAAGCTCATGCTCGACGTCCACCACAAGGGCCGGGCGGTCGTCTCCAGCGGGACCCGCGAGGAGATGGAGCGCGACGTGCAGGCGATGCACGGCTACGGTCTGTGGGCCACCCTCCAGCAGGACCGGAAGTAAACGCACGCAGATGCCCGGACACTTCGAACCGCTCCCCGGCGGCGGCGCGGCCGTCGCCCTCGACGACGTCGAGATCTCCATCATCCGGTCGCTGGCCGTCCAGCTCCTGGAGCTCATCGGCCCGGGACCCGGCGCCGACGCCCCGGACGACCCGCTCGCCGAGCTGTTCGCGGACGGGCCGAGCGAGCCGCCCGCCGACCCGGTGCTCCGCAGGCTCTTCCCGGACGCCTACAGCGACCCTGAGGAACCCCCCGCCTCGCCGGCCGAGGCCGAGGAGCGACGGGCGCACTCCGCCGAGTTCCGCCGCTTCACCGAGAACGACCTGCGCGCCGGCAAGCGGGAGAACGCGCTCGCGGTGATCCGCAGCCTGGACGCGCTGGCCCCGGTCGACGAGGGCGGGGCGGTGCTCAAGCTGTCCCCGCAGGAGTCCCGGCAGTGGCTCGGCGCCCTCAACGACCTGCGGCTGGCGATCGGGTCCCGGCTGGAGATCACCGACGAGGACGACACCGACCTGCTCTACCGGCTCCCGGACGAGGACCCGCGCAAGCCGATGGTGATGGCGTACCTGTGGCTCGGCGGGCTCCAGGAGACCCTGGTGACCACCCTGATGCCGTAGTTCGTACGGTTTTGCCCACGCGGAAGTGTTCGCTCAGAGGACGCTCAAATCCGGATAACGATCCCGTCACCTTTGTGGCCGGATTTGCCGCATTCGAGCGCTCTTTGTCCGCTTTTACCTGTGTGATGCGCCACATCGCGCCCCTGTGATCAATATTGCGGCCGTGATAAATCTTCACGACCGCCCGGCCGACACCACCCACGTTCGGCCGGGTGCGCCACCGAGCCGACGACCGTCGGCCAGGCAGACAACTCCATCATCCGGGGGGATCGAGACCCGATCCGAGGCCGACGAAAGGCCCGGGTCGGCATGGAGAAAGGCGCACCACACATGACCTCTGAGAAGGTCACCACCGCCCCTGAGGAGGGGTACGAGCGCGGGCTCGGCAGCCGTCAGGTCCAGATGATCGCCATCGGCGGCGCCATCGGCGTCGGGCTCTTCCTGGGAGCCGGGGCGAACATCGCCAAGGCCGGTCCCAGCCTCATCCTGATGTACGCCCTCGCCGGCGTGATCATCTTCTTCATCATGCGGGCCCTGGGCGAACTGCTGCTCTACCGCCCGGTCTCCGGCTCCTTCGCCGAGTACTCCCGGGAGTTCCTCGGCCCGTTCTTCGGTTACTTCACCGGCTGGACGTACTGGCTGATGTGGGTCGTGACCGGCATGGCCGAGCTGACGGCCGCCGCGATCTACGTCCACTACTGGTTCCCGGCCATCCCGCAGTGGGTGACGGCCCTGGTCTTCCTGGTCGTCCTGTTCGTGGCCAACCTGATCTCGGTGAAGCTGTTCGGCGAGATCGAGTTCTGGTTCTCCATGGTCAAGGTCACCGCCCTGATCGGCATGATCGTGATCGGCCTCGGTGTGCTCACCTTCGGCTTCAGCGCCGCCGGTGACACCGCGCACGTGGCGAACCTGTGGCAGTTCGACGGCTTCTTCCCCAAGGGCATCGGCTCCTCGCTGATGACGCTCCAGGGCGTGATGTTCGCCTACCTCGCCGTCGAGCTGGTCGGCGTCACCGCCGGCGAGTCGGAGAACCCGGAGAAGACCCTCCCGAAGGCCATCAACACGCTGCCCTGGCGCATCGCGCTGTTCTACGTCGGTGCCCTCACCGTCATCCTGTGCGTGGTGAAGTGGACCGAGTTCGCGCCGGGCGTCAGCCCCTTCGTGAAGGCGTTCGCGGTCATCGGCATCCCGGCCGGCGCGGGCATCGTCAACTTCGTGGTGCTCACCGCGGCGCTGTCGTCCTGCAACTCGGGCATGTACTCCACCGGCCGCATGCTGCGCACCCTCGCCGACAACGGCGAGGCCCCGCGGGTCTTCTCGAAGCTGTCGGCCAGCAAGACCCCCGCGCTCGGCATCACCGTCTCGGTGCTGTTCATGGGCATCGGCGTGGTCCTGAACTACGTCGTCCCGGAGAAGGCCTTCGGCTACGTCACCTCCGTCGCCACCGCGGCCGGCATCTGGACCTGGCTGATGATCCTGATCAGCCACGTCATGTACCGCCGCGCGGTCGACGCCGGCCGGCTGCCCACCAGCTCCTTCCCGGCGCCCGGCGGCGCGGTGTGCTCGTACATCGCCATCGCCTTCCTGCTCTTCGTCACCGGCCTGATCGCCTACGACGCCGACTCCCGCGTCTGCCTGTACGTGATGGCGGTCTGGGCGGTCGCCCTCGGCATCGGCTGGCTGGTGCTGAAGTCCCGGACGCCGTCCATCGCGGACCGCCGCGAGCCGGAGTTCGAGAAGGTGGGCTGACCACCGGAAAGACACCAGGGAAGGCCCCGGAGGACCCCGGGGACGACCCCGGAAGACCCTCCGGAAAGGACGTCCGGCCGCCGGGAGCTCTCGTGGCGCCCCCGGCGGCCGCCGCTCAGGACGTCCGCCATGTGGGCCGTCCCGTACCACCCCTCGGTACGGGACGGCCCCTCTGCTTATCCTGACCCCCATGCTGACCATCACCCAGGCGCTCTACGACCAGATCGTCGCCCACGCGCGCGAGGACCACCCCGACGAGGCGTGCGGCGTGGTCGCCGGGCCGGTGGGCTCCGGCCGCCCCGAGCGCTTCATCCCGATGCTCAACGCGGCCCGCTCGCCCACCTTCTACGAGTTCGACTCGCAGGACCTGCTCAAGCTCTACCGCGAGCTGGACGACCGCGACGAGGAGCCGGTGATCATCTACCACTCCCACACCGCGACCGAGGCGTACCCCTCCCGGACCGACATCAGCTACGCCAACGAGCCCGGCGCGCACTACGTCCTGGTGTCCACCGCCGACACCGACGGCGTCGGAGAGTTCCAGTTCCGCTCCTTCCGCATCCTGGAAGGGGAGGTCACCGAGGAGGAGGTCAAGGTCGTCGAGGCGTACTGATCTCAGCACCCGGGCGGATTTCGTCCGGGATGTGGAATCACACTCCGGGATCCGGACCGGGAATCGATACGATGAGCCCATGGTTCTGAACGACGTGAGCGAGAAGGCGCCGGGCACGCTGCTCGTGGCGCGGCTGCACGTCGATCTGTGCAGGCTGAACAGCGCCATCTGTTGACGTTCCCCGCCGCCGTACGGCCGTGAGCCGCGGCGTGCCCCGCCGCGCGCCCACACCTTCCGACACTTCCTGACAGGAGCCCGCAACCATGGCCATCGAGGTCCGCATCCCCACCATCCTCCGCCAGTACACCGACGGTCAGAAGGCGGTGGAGGGCAACGGGAGCACCCTCGCCGAGCTGTTCGCCGACCTGGAGTCGCGGCACGCGGGCATCCAGGCCCGCATCGTGGACGGCGACCAGCTGCGCCGCTTCGTCAACGTGTACCTCAACGACGAGGACGTCCGCTTCCTGGACGGCATCAACACCAAGCTGTCCGACGGCGACAACGTCACGATCCTGCCGGCCGTCGCCGGCGGCATGCGCTGATCGGTCGCTGACCAGCGATGCGCTACGACTCCCCGCTGGCCGCGGTGGGCAACACCCCTCTGGTGCGCCTGCCGCGGCTTTCGCCGGCCCCGGACGTCCGGATCTGGGCGAAGCTGGAGGACCGCAACCCCACCGGCTCGGTCAAGGACCGGCCCGCCCTGCACATGATCGAGCAGGCGGAGAAGGACGGCCGGCTGACCCCGGGCTGCACGATCCTCGAACCCACCTCCGGCAACACCGGCATCTCCCTCGCCATGGCGGCCAAGCTCAAGGGCTACCGGATGGTGTGCGTGATGCCGGAGAACACCTCCCAGGAGCGCCGGGACCTGCTCGGCATGTGGGGCGCCGAGATCATCTCCTCGCCGGCCGCCGGCGGCTCCAACACCGCCGTGCGCGTCGCCAAGGAACTGGCCGCCGAGCACCCCGACTGGGTGATGCTCTACCAGTACGGCAACCCGGACAACGCGGGCGCCCACTACGCCACCACCGGCCCCGAGATCCTCGCCGACCTCCCGTCGATCACCCACTTCGTCGCGGGCCTCGGCACCACCGGCACCCTCATGGGTGTCGGCCGCTATCTGCGCGAGCACAAGCCGGGCGTCCAGATCGTCGCCGCCGAACCGCGCTACGACGACCTGGTCTACGGCCTGCGCAACCTCGACGAGGGCTTCGTCCCCGAGCTGTACGACGCCTCCGTCCTGACCACCCGGTTCTCGGTCGGCTCGGCCGACGCGGTCACCCGCACCCGCGAACTCCTCCAGCAGGAGGGCATCTTCGCGGGCGTCTCCACCGGCGCCGCCCTGCACGCGGCGATCGGCGTCGGCCGGAAGGCCGTCAAGGCGGGCGAGAGCGCCGACATCGTCTTCATCGTGGCCGACGGCGGCTGGAAGTACCTGTCCACCGGCGTGTACACGGCGGCCACGACGGAAGAGGCCATCGCGACACTCCAGGGCCAGCTCTGGGCCTGAGGGGCTGTCCGGCGCATGCCCGCCGTGTCGGACAGGCCCTGGCGGCGGATCCGCGCGCGCCGGTGGTACGTCACATCCGTACCAGGACTCCGGCAGAAAGGCGGACCCCATGCGCCGTACGACGCTCCTCGCCCCCGCGGCGGCAGCGCTGCTCCTCGCGGGCTGCGGCTCCCAGCAGGACACCGGGAGCAGCGACAAGGTGTCGGCGCCGGCCGGCACCGGCACGCCGTCGCCCACCCGGTCCGCCGGCGACTGCACCGGCCACGTGGAGCTGACGGCCGCCGATCACGGCCGTACCGTCTGCGTGACTGAGGGCGGCGAGGTCCGGCTGACCCTGGACGGCACCCGGGCGCGCCCCTGGAAACCGGTCGCCGCGAGCGGTACGGGCCTGAAGGCCATCAACGCGGGCTTCGTACTCCAGCCGGGTGACGCCACCGCCGCGTACCAGGCGGTGGCCGCCGGCACGGTGAGGCTCACGTCGTCCCGCCCGCTGTGCGCCCAGCCGACCGCACCGGGCCAGGTCTCCTGCCAGGGCATCGAGGACTGGACGGTCACCGTGCGCGTGCGCTGAGGCGTCTTCAACCCGCCAGGTGCCGTACCTGGTCCCACAGGACCGGGTCGACCACGCCCACCCGGCGGCGGAAGCCGTCCACCGGGACCTCGCGCAGCTCGTCGGTCTCCAGGAAGCTGGGTCGCCCCTGGGCGTCGCCGACCGCGCCCGGCGGCAGCGGGATCACCCCGCAGCGCTCGTCGTGGTACTTGCTGGTGATCTTCGCGACGGTGGCCCGGTCGCCGCGCACGGCCAGCACCAGGCAGGGCCGGTCCCTGGCCTCGGCCCGGTCCTCGTAGGGGACCTGCGCCCACCAGATGTCGCCCGGGGCCGGCCGTGCGGCGTGTGCCGTCCGCGGGCCCGGCCGTCCCGGGGGCCGCAGGCGTCGTCCGCCGGGCCGGTGCCCGCGGCCCCAGCCGTCGACGAGCGTGGCGACCAGCGCGAGCAGTACCACCGCCGCGAGCGCCAGCCACCAGGACGTGTCCATACGACGACGTTACCGGCGCGCGCCGAACATCGCGCGCCCTCTTTCCATCTTGTGCGCCCCGCATCCAGCCGAAGCGGTGACAGCACAGGTGAGTTCGCCCACAACGGCCCCTGGCGGAGGAGCGACCCGCGCTTTTGCGCCTTACGCTCGACGGACCGCACGACCCCCGACAGCCCCCGCCCCGCAAGGGGTTTACGTCCCGCCCACCGGATACCCGCCAACGGAGGTTTCTGCTTCATGAAGCTCACCGTCGTCGGCTGCTCGGGGTCGTTCCCGTCCGCGGAATCGGCCTGTTCGAGCTACCTCGTCGAGGCCGACGGCTTCCGGCTGCTCCTCGACATGGGCAACGGCGCCCTCGGCGAGTTGCAGCGCCACTGCGGTCTCTACGACCTCGACGCGATCTTCCTCAGCCATCTGCACGCCGATCACTGCATCGACATGCTCGGGTACTTCGTGGCGCGCTACTACCGCCACGACGGCGGTCGCTGCGACCCCATCCCGGTCTACGGCCCCGAGGGCACCGAGCACCGCCTGACCACGGCCTACGCGGACACCCCCTCCGCCTCCTCGATGAGCGAGGTCTTCGACTTCCACACGGTCAAGCCGTCCACGTTCGAGATCGGCCCGTTCACCGTGCACACCGAGCGGGTCCGCCACCCCGTGGAGGCGTACGGCATCCGCGTCGAGCACGGCGGGAAGTCCCTGACGTACTCCGGCGACACGGGCGTCACCGCGGCGCTGGACGAGCTGGCCCGGGACACCGACCTGTTCCTGTGCGAGGCCGCGTTCACGCACGGCAAGGAGAGCATTCCCGACCTGCACCTCAACGGCAGGGAGGCGGGGCAGACGGCGGCCCGCGCGGGCGCGCGGCGGCTCGTCCTCACCCACATCCCGCCGTGGACCGACCCCGGGGTGAACCTGCGGGACGCCCGTGAGGTGTTCACCGGGCCGGTGCACCTGGCCGCGCCGCGACAGACGTACGAGATCTGACGCCCCACGCAGACGAAGAGGCCCCCGGAGCCGGAGCTCCGGGGGCCTGTTCACGCCGTGGCGGCCGGCCTCACGCCTTGGCCAGGTCCTCGACCTCGTCCTCGGGCTCACGGCCCGGGGTCTTCAGGTCGAACTTGAGGATGGCGAACCGGAAGGTCACGTAGTAGATCACGCCGAAGACGAGACCGACCGGGATGATCAGCCACGGCTTGGTCGCCAGGTGCCAGTTGAGGACGTAGTCGATCAGCCCGGCGGAGAAGTTGAACCCGGCGTGCGCGCCCAGGCCCCACGTGACCGCCATCGACACCGCGGTGAGCACGGCGTGCAGGACGTAGAGCAGCGGTGCGACGAACATGAAGGAGAACTCGATCGGCTCGGTGACGCCGGTGACGAAGGAGGTCAGCGCGAGCGAGACCATCATGCCGAGCACCGCCTTGCGGCGCTCGGGACGGGCGCAGTGGGCGATGGCGAGCGCGGCGGCCGGCAGACCGAACATCATGATCGGGAAGAAACCGGTCTGGAAGAGACCGGCGGACGGGTCACCGGCGAGGAACCGGGTGATGTCGCCGTGCACGATCTCGCCCGAGGCGTTCTTGAAGTCGCCGAGCTGGAACCACGCCACGGTGTTGACGAACTGGTGCATGCCGACCGGGATGAGGGCGCGGTTCACCGCGCCGAACAGGGCCGCGCCGCCCGCCCCGAGACCGGTCATCCACTCGCCGAAGTGCGCGATGCCGTCGCCGATCGGCTCCCAGACGAGGCCGAAGAAGACGCCCAGCACGATGCCGACGAAGGCCGTGATGATCGGCACGAGCCGGCGGCCGTTGAAGAAGCCGAGCCAGTCGACGAGCTTCGTGCGGTGGAACCGCTGCCACAGCACGGCCGCGAGCAGGCCCATGATGATGCCGCCGAGGACGCCGGGGTCGTTGTACGTCGCCTCGACGATCTTGCCCTTTTCGATGTGCTGCTCGGTCAGCGGGAAGGCCTGGAGGACCTTGCTGTAGACGAGGAAGCCGACCACCGCGGCGAGGGCCGTGGAACCGTCGGACTTCTTGGCGAAGCCGATGGCCACACCTATGCAGAACAGCAGCGGCAGGGAGCCGGTGAGCGCGCCGCCCGCGTTGTTGAACACGGCGGCGACCTTGTCCCAGCCCAGGCCGTCCTTGCCGAAGATGTCGGGCTGGCCGAGGCGGACCATGATGCCCGCCGCGGGCAGCACGGCGATCGGGAGCTGTAGGCTGCGACCGACCTTCTGCAAGCCTTGGAACAGGCCTGCTCCCCGCTTCTTCCCCGGCTTGGCCGCCGGGGCCGCCGTCTCGGTGGCGGTGCTCATACTTCCTCCATCGGGCAAGGCGCCGCCCGGGAACCATGGAAGGGGACGGCAGCGTCTCTGGTCTACACCACCTGTGGTGTAGACCTGTTGTAGCACGATGAAGGCGGCATAAGGAACCCGCGGATCCGCTACCGCGGCACTACGCGCTGTGTGCTCTCCGACCGGTGTCCGCCCTCAGACCTTGGTGACGTCCTCCACCTCCTCCGCCGGCTCCCGCCCCGGCGTCCTGAGGTCGAACCGGGTGATCGCGACGCGGAAGACCAGGTAGTACACGGCCGCGAAGCACAGGCCGATCGGGATGATCGCCCACGGTCTCGTCGCCAGGTTCCAGTTGATCACGTAGTCGATCAGCCCCGCGGAGAAGCTGAACCCGTCGTGCACCCCGAGCGCCCAGGTCACCGCCATCGAGACACCGGTCAGCACCGCGTGGACGGCGTACAGCGCGGGCGCGATGAACAGGAAGGAGTACTCCAGCGGCTCGGTGATGCCGGTCACGAACGAGGTCAGCGCGACCGAGAGCATCAGGCCCCCCACCTCCTTGCGCCGCTCCGGCCGCGCGCAGTGCGTGATGGCCAGCGCCGCGGCCGGCAGCGCGAACATCATGATCGGGAAGAAGCCCGAGGTGAACTGGCCGGCGTCCGGGTCCCCGGCGAGGAACATGTTGATGTCGCCGTGCACGGGCTTGCCGCCCGGCGGCGTGTACGTGCCGAACTGGAACCAGATGGGCACGTTCAGGAACTGGTGCAGGCCGATCACGAGAAGCGCCCGGTTGGCGACGCCGAAGACACCGGCACCCCAGGCGCCCGCGTCCCGCAGCCAGTGGCTGAAGCTCTCCAGCGCGTCGCCGACCGGCGGCCAGACCCACAGGCACAGCGCCGCGAACGCGATGCCCACGAACGCCATGATGATCGGCACCAGCCGGCGGCCGTTGAAGAAGCCCAGCCAGTCCACCAGCCGCGTGCGGTGGTACCGCGCCCAGAAGAAAGCCGCGAGCAGCCCCATCACGATGCCGCCGAACACCCCGGGGTTCTGGAACGTGAACGGCGTCACCGAACCCACCCCCGCGCCGGAACTCACCTGGCAGCCCACGTCCGCCACCGCCGTGGACCCGCCCGGACACCGCTGCGGGAACTGGTGCAGGACGCTGTAGTAGACGAGGAAGCCGACCACCGCCGCCAGCGCCGTCGAGCCGTCCGCCTTCTTCGCCATCCCGATCGCGACCCCCACGCAGAACAGCAGGGGCAGGCCGAGCGAGCCGTCGAGCAGGGCGCCGCCCGCGCCCTTCATCACCTTCGAGACGCCGGTCCAGCCCAGACCGGCGGACCCGAACACATCGGGCTGGCCGAGCCGGTTCAGGATGCCCGCCGCCGGCAGCACCGCGATGGGGAGCTGGAGGCTGCGGCCCATCTTCTGCAGGCCCTGGAAGGTGCGGTTCCAGCGGGCGCGGACGGGGCTGACCGTGCTCTCGGCGCTCATGGGTTTGGCGACCTCCCCCACGGTGGTGTAGACCAGTCGGCGGACGGTTCCGCTGTCGTGATCGCCATCATTCGGCACGGACGGCATGACCGCTCGCGAAGATGGGCCAACTGTGGGTTACTGCGACAAAGCGGTTCGGAGCAGGGAGAAGGAACATGGCCAGCAAGGCTGAGAAGATCGTCGCCGGGCTCGGTGGCATCGACAACATCGAGGAGATCGAGGGCTGCATCACCCGGCTGCGCACCGAGGTGTCCGACCCCGCTCTGGTCGACGAGGCCGCCCTGAAGGCCGCCGGCGCCCACGGCGTCGTCAAGATGGGCACGGCCATCCAGGTCGTCATCGGCACCGACGCCGACCCGATCGCCGCGGAGATCGAAGACATGATGTGAGCCGCACCGGTTCACCCCCAAGGGGCTCTTCCCGACGCCGGAGGAGCCCCTTCCTCCTGTGCGGCTAGGCTCATCGCCATGTCTCGCATCGACGGCCGTACTCCCGAACAGCTCCGCACCGTCACCATCGAACGCGGATGGAGCAAGCACGCCGAGGGCTCCGTCCTCGTCTCCTTCGGCGACACCAAGGTCTTCTGCACCGCCTCCGTCACCGAGGGCGTCCCGCGCTGGCGCAAGGGCAGCGGCGAGGGCTGGGTCACCGCGGAGTACGCCATGCTGCCCCGCGCCACCAACACCCGCGGCGACCGCGAGTCCGTCAAGGGCAAGATCGGCGGCCGCACCCACGAGATCTCCCGGCTCATCGGCCGCTCCCTGCGCGCCGTCATCGACTACAAGGCGCTCGGCGAGAACACCATCGTCCTCGACTGCGACGTCCTCCAGGCCGACGGCGGCACGCGTACGGCGGCCATCACCGGCGCCTACGTCGCGCTGGCCGACGCCGTCGCCTGGGCCCAGGGCAAGAAGCTGATCAAGGCCGGCCGGCAGCCGCTCACCGGCACCGTGAGCGCCGTCTCCGTGGGCATCGTCGGCGGGGTCCCGCTGCTCGACCTCTGCTACGAGGAGGACGTCCGCGCCGACACCGACATGAACGTCGTCTGCACCGGCGACGGCCGCTTCGTCGAGGTCCAGGGCACCGCGGAGGCCGCGCCGTTCGCCCGCGAGGAACTCGACGCCCTGCTCGACCTCGCCGTCACCGGCTGCCGCGAACTGGCCGTGATCCAGCAGGCGGCACTGGCGGCCACGCGCGCGTAAAGAAGTCCCCAAGGCCGAGGGGCAACCCGGCCGACCCCGGCGGCGTCCCAGTGGGTACGGGCGCACGCTCACCGGCGTGCGCCCGGCCAGCCGTACCAGGGGAGGGACACCACCATGGCCGCCAGACGACGCCGACTCACCGTTGTCGCCGCCGTAGCGACCGCCGCGCTCGCCGCCGGCCTCACGACCGGCTGCGACGCCGTGGACAAGGCGCTGGACTGCGTGCAGACCGCCGACACCATCGCCGACAACGTCACCGACCTCCAGCAGGCCGTTGAGAACGCGGCGAACGACCCCTCCCAGGCCGACGAGTCGCTCGACTCCATCGAGAGGAGTCTGCGGAAGATCGGCGACAAGACGGACAACACCGATGTCAACAAGGCCGTGGACGACCTGGACAAGGCGGTCGGCAACGTGCGTACGGCCATCCGGAACGGCGACGAGACACCGGACGTCAGCCCGGTGACGGACGCGGCGGGAGAGCTGACCAAGGTCTGCACGTCGTAGGGGAGCGCCCCCGGCGCCGGCCGCCCGTCGCCGAGGGCCCGCTACGGCTAACCGCGCAGTTCGCCGCGCCCCTTCGGAGCGCGCTCGCGCTGTGCCTTCAGGCGTTTGCGCTCCCCCCGCGGGAGTTTGCGCGCCACGCCCACGCCGCCCCAGAACGCGACACCGCCGATGATCACGCGGGGAGCGCCCGGGTCGGGCGGGCCGTCGTCCCGCGGGTGCTCGAAGCCGCCCATCACGCCGATGCCGCGTACGACGACCTCGACGCCGGGCGGCACGATCACCTGGACCCCACCCATGATCGCCACGCAGTGGATCTCGACCTCGCCGGCCGCGAAGTTCGCCTCCCGCAGGTCGATGTCGCCGCCGCCCATGAAGGCGAAGCACGAGAACCGCCTCGGCACCGTCCAGCGGCCCCTGCGCTCGAACCCCGACAGGATCGCCACCGCGCCCGTCGAGGACCCCTCGCCGCCGGTGATCCGCCCCGCCCAACCGCCGCCGGCCGCCGGGTCCTTGACGAAGGAGACGGCACGGGCCGGCGCGCCGGCGCCCGGCACCGGCAGGTCGCGGGTCAGCGGCGCCAGCTCGCCGTACGTCCGCGCCTTGTAGGCCGCCTCCAGCCGCTCGTCGAACTCCTCCATGTCGAGCCGCCCCTCGGCCAGGGCGTCCCGCAGGACCTCGGCGACCCGGTCACGGTCGGCGTCGGACGCACGGAGGTCCGGGGCTGCGTCGTCGCTCATGCCGGCAGCCTACGAGACCGCCTTCTCGGCGTACATCCTGGCGATGACGGCCTCGATGTCCGGCTCCCGCACCGACAGGTCCACCAGCGGGTACCGGGCGGCCAGATCCGCGACGACCGGCGCCGCCGACTGCCCCGCAGGGAACGCCAGCCACTGCCGGGGGCCCTCCACCCGCACCACCCGCGCCGACGGCACCTGAACCGGCGGCAACTCCCGCTCCAGGTCCACCACCAGCGTCCGCTCGCTCTCGCCGACCTCGTGCAGCCCCGCGAGCGGGCCGTCGTACACCAGCCGCCCCTGGTCGATCACCATCACCCGGTTGCACAACTGCTCGATGTCCTGGAGGTCGTGCGTGGTGAGCAGCACCGTCGTGCCGCGCTCGGCGTTCACCTGCCGCAGGAACTCCCGCACCCTGGCCTTCGACACGACGTCCAGGCCGATCGTCGGCTCGTCCAGGTACAGCACGTCCGGGTCGTGCAGCAGCGCCGCCGCGATGTCGCCGCGCATCCGCTGCCCCAGCGACAGCTGCCGCACCGGTACGTCCAACAGGGCGCCCAGGTCCAGCAGTTCCACCAGACGGTCGAGGTTCTCGCGGTAACGGGCGTCCGGGATGCGGTACATGCGGTGCGCCAGCCGGTAGGAGTCGACCAGCGGCAGGTCCCACCAGAGCGTGGTCCGCTGCCCGAACACCACCCCGATCCGGTGCGCGAGCCGCGACCGCTCCCGCGCCGGATCGATGCCCGCCACCCGCAGCCGCCCGGCACTCGGCGTCAGGATGCCGGTCAGCATCTTGATCGTGGTCGACTTCCCGGCGCCGTTCGGCCCGATGTACCCGACCATCTCACCGCGCGCCACGGTGAACGAGAGCGCGTCCACCGCCCGCACCTCGCGCCGCTCCCGCCGCAGGAACCCGGTCCTGCGGCGCACCTCGAAGACCTTCTCGACCCCCTCCAGTGCGATGAAGTCGTCCCCCGCGACGCGGTCGTCCCCCGCGGCGCCGCCGTCCCCTGCGATGAAGTCACTCACGCTAGCTCCCTGTACTGCGGTACGAACGAAGTCCCGCCCGCCAGGCCAGCCCCGCGAGCGCACAGCAGGCGACCGCCACCAGCGGGGGAGTGAACGCGCTCCACTCCGGCAGCCCCAGCGGATACGGCCGCCCCAGCACGTACGTCGCGGGCAGCCAGTTGACGAAGGCCAGCGGCAGCACGAAGGTCACCCCCCGCACCAGCTCCTTCGCGAACACCGTCGGCGGATACTGGAGCAGCGTCGTACCGCCGTAGGTGAACGCGTTCTGCACCTCCGAGGCGTCCTGCGCCACGAACTGGAACGCCGCGCCCGCCACGAACACCGCGCAGAAGATGCCGCAGCCGCTCACCACCATCACCGGCATCAGCAGCAGCCTGCCCGCCGTCCAGTCGATGTCCACCCGGGTCAGCGACCAGCCCAGCACCAGCGACCCCTGCGTCACCCGGCCCAGCCGCCTGAGCGCGAACCGGTCGGCCGCCACCTGCGCCAGCACCGGCGCCGGCCGCACCAGCAGGGTGTCCAGCGTGCCGTCCCGGACCCGCCGGCCCAGCCGGTCCATCGACCCGATCACCAGGTCCGCCAGCCCGAAGGAGGCGGCGGACAGGCCGTACAGGAACGCCACCTCGGGCAACGGATAGCCGCCCAGGGCGTCCACCCGCGAGAACATCAGCATGATCGCGACGAAGTCGAGGAAGGTCGCCGCGAAGTTCCCGAACGTCGTCATGGCGAACGACGCGCGGTAGGCCATCGTGGAACGCACCCACATCCCCGCGATCAGCCGGTACGCCCGCACGCCCTCGGCCAGCCGGCGGGCCGGCCCCAGGACCTGGCTCTCAGCCACCCTGCACCACCACCCGCCGCGCCGCCGCCGACTGCACCAGCCGCCCGGCCCCCAGCAGCGCCACCGCCCACGCCGCCTGGAAGAGATAGGTGGGCAACGGGTCCGCGTGCCCCAGCAGGATGTCCGCCGGGGCCTGCAACAGGGACGACCAGGGCAGGACCCGGACGACGTCACCGAGCGCGCCCGGGAACACGTTCAGCGGCAGCAGCATGCCCGAGCAGAAGAAGCCCAGCAGCCACGCCATCTGCGCCACACCGGTGCCGTCCAGCAGCCAGAACGCGCTCAGCGCCACCAGGTAGCGGATGCCGAAGCCGACCAGCATGGCGAGGACGACGGCGACCAGGAACGCCGCCCAGGTGCCGGCGTCCGACGGCAGGTACACCGGGAAGCACAGCGCGCCGAACACGAACGGGACCACGCCGCGGCCCAGCAGCTGGAAGCACGCCCGGCCGAGATCCGCCGCCAGCCACCACAACTGCAGATCCACGGGCCGGTACAGGTCGATCGCCACGTCCCCCGTACGGATGCGTTCCATCAACTCGTCCTCGACGCCGCCGCCCCCGATGGCGAGGGTCGACAAGAACGCCTGCCCCAGCCAGACGTACGTCACGGCCTGCGCCTGGTCGTACCCGCCGAGACGCGGCCTCTCCTCCCACAAGGCGCGGTACGTGTAGACGAGGATGATCCCGAAGACGGTGTTCGTGAACACCCCTGCCGCAGTGGCGGCCCGGTAGGTCGCGTACCGTCTGAATCCCCCTGTCGCCACGGCCGCGTACAACCGTCCCGCGCCCACGCCAGTCGACCTCCTCGGACCGCTCGACACCGAAGCGCAGGAGCCTAGTCCGGAGGCCCGGCGGCCGGCCACGCGATTTCCGGTCGGAAGCGTGCTGGAATCCGGGAACGGAACGCCAGGTGCGAGAGTCTTCAAACAGGGGGAGCGCAGAAGCGTACGAGGCGTACGGGAACGTACGACGCGAAACAGGAGTCCGTGCACGACATGAGCGACGAGCCGCAGCCGCAGCAGCCGAACGAAGGCGTGGCACCGGAAAAGCCGCTGCCGGCTGAAGGCCCCGGAAACCCGGGAGGCCGCGAACCCAGCAGCGCACCATCGGATCCCGCGGGGGGCACCAGGAGCGACACCGGTGCACGCGCCGGGGGCCCCGGCAGGGGCGACGGCGGTGAGCGCGCCGAGAGCGCAGGCAGGGGCAGCGAGGGCGGGCGCACCCAGGACGCCGGGAGCGGCGACGGCGGCGTGCGGGCCGAGGGCGCTTCCGGG
>NZ_JBEXKG010000126.1:0-22626 GCF_040609555.1 Streptomyces sp. NPDC004658 | reverse complement strand
GTCCGGGCGGTCCCGTGCCGGTCGCGGGCCGGGCCCGGCGGCTCCCGGGCCAGCCCGGGACCCAACCGCTCAGCGGGAGGCTGGACCTGTCCGGCCCCCAGGGCGCGCAGCTACGCACCGCGCTCGCCTCGGTGCACCGGATCTGCCCGGAGTTCGCCCCGGTGCAGGTCCTGCGGCGCAGCGGACGGTCCGTCCTCCTCGTCGGGACGACAGGGCGCAGCACGGCCGTCGCCAAGTGTCTCCTGGACCACTCGCCGGCCTGGGTGGAGCGGAGCCGCCAGGAAATAGCCGCATACCGCTCGTTCGTCCGGCACCGGCCGCCGGTCCGGGTGCCGAGGCTGATCGCGGCGGACCCGGACAACTGCACGCTGGTGATCGAACGGATGCCGGGCCGGACGGCGTCGTTCCAGCGGCATCCGATGGAGGCCCCGCCGCGCGCGGACATCCGGGCCGCGCTCGGCGCGATCTGCCGGGTGAACGCCTGGCGGCCCCCGGCGGGCACCTTCGACATGCCGCTGGACTACGCGGCCCGGATCTCCCGGTACCACGAGCTGGGCCTGCTCACCGACCGGGACCTCGGCGACCTGCAGAAGCTGCTGCACGGCATCGCCCACGAGGTGGGCCGGCACGGCATGCTCCAGTTCTGCCACGGCGACGCCCTGCTGTCGAACATCCTGTTGTCACCGGCCGGTCCAGTGCTGGTGGACTGGGAGCACGCGGGCTGGTATCTGCCGGGGTACGACCTGGCGACGCTGTGGCTGGTCCTCGGGGACGCGCCGGTGGCCCGGCGGCAGATCAGCCAGATCGCCCAGTCGGCGGGCCCGGCCTCCCGGGACGCCTTCCTGGTGAACCTGATGCTCCTGCTGACCCGGGAGATCCGTACGTACGAGACGGCCGTGCAGCGTTCGATGCACGACACGGCCCCGGCGGCACCGGTCACGGCCCACCCGGGTGCCACGCCGTCCGGCGAGGAACAGCGGCTGCTGCTCAGGCGGTTGCACGACGACTGCCAGATGGCCCGCAAGGCCGTCCGCGCGGCGGTCGGCACTCGCTGACGGAGCGACGGCTCCGCGGTGCGTCCTGAGCGGCGGCGCACCGCGGACCTCCGGGTGGTGAGTGCGCGGGCGTTGACAGCCACTGGTGTATGCCAGTGACGCCCCGCAGGCCCGCGTACCGCCGGGACGAAACTCGCCGGAACCCTCCGTGACATGGGAAATCGCTGTCCCCGAGGCATCATTGACGGATCGTCGGCAAGCCGGTACCACTGACCCAGCTCGGCGCCGTGCGCCCCGCCACGCCCCGCCCGTCACAGGAGGCCGCATTGCGAGGATCCGTCACCGACCCCACGTCCACACCCGGCCACAGACGCCTGCGGCGGACCGCCGTCCCGCTCGCCTCCGCGGCACTGCTGCTGCCCCTGCTCGGCGCCGCCCCGGCTCCCACCGCCCCGGATGCCGCCACGCACCGGTTGCAGCACGCGTTCGCCGACGCGGCGGCCGACTACCACGTGCCGCAGAGCGTTCTGCTGGCCGTCTCCTATCTCCAGTCCCGCTGGGACGCGCACGGCGGCGCGCCGAGCGTGACCGGCGGCTACGGTCCGATGCACCTCACCGACGCCCGGACCGCGCTCGCCACCGCGGAGCACTTCGCCGAGGGCACGGAGGACGCCCGGGGCGACAGTGCCCGCGCCGCGCTGCACCCCGTCGTGGAGGTGCCGGCCGAGTCGGCGGTCCCGGCCCGTCTGAAAACGCTGCCGAAGGCCGCGGAGCTGACCGGCATCCCCGCCGAGGAGCTGCGGAGCGACCCCGCGGCGAACGTGGCGGGCGGCGCCGCGCTGCTCGCCGCCGCGCAGAAGGAGCTGGGCGAGCCGCTGAGCGCCGACCCGGCCGACTGGTACGGCGCGGTGGCCCGGTTCTCCGGCGCCGACGACACGGCGACCGCCGCCGCCTACGCCGGCGACGTGTACGACGTGCTGCGCACCGGTGAGGAGCGCGTCACGGACGACGGCCAGCTGGTGACCCTGCCCGCCCGGCCGGGGCTGACCGCAGACACCGGCCAGCTGGAGCGGACGGGGCTGCGCACGCTGCCCGCGGACGGCACCGAGTGCCCGAAGTCGGTGTCGTGCGTGTCGGTCCCGGCGCCCTACGAGGAGTTCGGGGACAACGACTACGGCAACCACGACCTCGGCGACCGCCCGGCGTCGCAGAGCGTCAAGTACATCGTCATCCATGACACGGAGGGCGCCTGGGACGGGGTCATGAACCTCATCAAGGACCCCACCTATGTGTCCTGGAACTACACGATCCGCTCCACCGACGGTCTGATCGCCCAGCACGTCAAGGGCAAGGACGTGGCCTGGCACGCGGGCAACTGGTACATCAACGCCAAGTCGATCGGCATCGAGCACGAAGGCTTCCTCGCCTCGCCCGACGCCTGGTACACGGAGGCGATGTACCGGTCCTCGGCGCGGCTGGTGCGGTACCTGGCCCGGACGTACGACGTCCCGCTGGACCGGCAGCACATCCTGGGCCACGACAACGTGCCCGGTCCGACCGCCTCCACCGTCCCGGGGATGCACACGGACCCCGGCCCGTACTGGGACTGGCGGCACTACTTCCAGCTGCTCGGTCACCCGTTCGGACCCACGGCCGGCCGGCACGCCGCCGTGGTGACGATCCTGCCGGACTACGCCTCGAACCAGCCCGTGTACACCGGCTGCACCACCAAGGGCGAGCCCTGCGCGGCGCACGGCTCCAGCGAGGTGCGGCTGTACACCGACCATGACGTGACCGCCCCGCTGGTCAAGGACATCGGTCTGAGGACGGACCCGACCGACGGGGTGAACGATCTGTCCTCGCGGGTCTCCACCGGCCAGCAGTACGCGGTGGCCGACCGCTGGGGCGACTGGACGGCCATCTGGTACCTGGGGCAGAAGGCCTGGTTCCGGAACCCGGCCGGGGACCCGACGGCCGTACCGGCGAAGGGCCTCGTGGTCAGGCCGAGGGACGGCCTGGCGAGCATCCCGGTGTACGGCCGTGCCTACCCGGAGAAGGAGGCCTACCCGGCGGGCGTCCCCGCCCAGTCGGTGGTGTCACTGCCCTACACGATCGCGGCCGGGCAGAAGTACGTGGTCGGTGACGAGGTGCCGGGCGAGTACTACTACGCGGTCACCTTCACCCCGGACTCGCACCGGGTCGTGGTGGGCGAGGACCTGTACTACGAGATCCAGTACGGCCACCGGGCCGGGTTCGTCCGGGCGGCGGACGTCACGCTCGAGAGGGCGGCGCACTAGCGAGGGCCGGGGTGATCCACCCCGGCCCTCGCCGCGCGTTCGTCCTGCTCTCAGCCCTGCTGGAAAAGCTCCGCCGGGAGCGGCTTCAGCAGGGCGTACAGGTCGTCGGTGATCGGGCGGTCCCAGGCGGCGATGGTGACGAGGACGCCGTCGCTGCGGTCGAACTGGACGCAGGAGATCCGGCTCTCGGAGAGCTTCAGCCGCCGCACGATGAGCAGGTTGTCGCCCTGGAGCACCGGGGTGTCCTCGACGCCGACGACGGTGACCTCCTCGTCGTTCTCCAGCGCCAGCAGCAGCTGCCCCACCTCGAAGGGGATCTCCCCCTCGGCGACGTCACGGGCCGGGGAGCCCTCGGGGAGGTTGCCGATGATCATGGCGGGGCCGCGTCCGCCGAACAGGTCGTAACGCAGGAAGACGCCCTGGCAGGTGCCGTCGGGGGCGGGCAGCAGGCCCGCGCCGAGGTTGCCCGGCCAGTCGCCCGGGTCCATGGCCAGCACGTCGAAGTCGGGTCCGGCGGGGGTCGCGCTGCGGCGGCGGAGGAACGACATGCGGCCATGGTACGTGCCTGGGCCCCGGTGGGTGACCTGTGGGCGTCCGGGAGATCGGCTAGCGCAGGGGGCAGCTGGTGAGCAGGGTGGCCGGGGCCGCGCCGGCCGGGCGGGCGACGGTGCGGTCGGCGGGCGGGCGGGCGACTCCGTCGAGCCAGCGTTCCAGGGCCGTGAAGGCGGAGCGGTGGCAGGGCACCATCGGGCGGAGCCGGTCGGGGAAGACGTCGGCGAGCGAGTCGGTGTGGGTGCCGTCCTCGATGCGGTAGTAGCGCAGCAGGGAGCCGCGGCCGGCCTGGTGGACCATGCGCGCGTAGACGTCGGAGTCCTGGCTGATCGGCAGCAGCACGTCGAGTGTGCCCTGGAGGGTGATCAGGGGCTTGCCGATGCGTCCGGTCAGAGCGATGCGGTCGACCGCCCGGTGGACGGCGGCGGGCCGGTCCGGGTAGGCGTAGTCGGCGTCGCAGGCGGGGGTGCCGGAGGCGCAGTACGGGGTGCCCGCCTCGGTGTCGCCGTCGTAGCCGGGGTCGAGTTCCTCCCGGTAGATCCGCTGGGTGAGGTCCCAGTAGACCTGGTGGTGGTACGGCCACAGGAACTCGGAGCCGGCCGGGAACCCGGCCCGGTGCAGCGCCGCCTCGGCCTCGGCCGCGCCGGGGCCGCCCGCGGCGTAGGCGGGGTAGTGGCGCAGCGCGGCCGGCAGGAAGGTGAGCAGGTTGGGGCCGTCGGCGCGCCAGAGGGTGCCCTCCCAGTCGACTCCGCCGTCGTACAGCTCGGGGTGGTTCTCCAGCTGCCAGCGCACGAGGTAGCCGCCGTTGGACATGCCGGTGGCGAGGGTGCGGGCCGGGGGCCGGTGGTAGCGCTGGGTGACGACGGCGCGGGCGGCGCGGGTGAGCTGGGTGAGGCGGGTGTTCCATTCGGCGATGGCGTCCCCGGGGCGGCGGCCGTCGCGGTAGAAGGCCGTGCCGGTGTTGCCCTTGTCGGTGGCGGCGTAGGCGTAGCCACGGGCGAGCACCCAGTCGGCGATGGCCCGGTCGTTGGCGTACTGCTCGCGGTTGCCGGGGGTGCCGGCGACCACCAGGCCGCCGTTCCAGTGGTCGGGCAGCCGGATGACGAACTGGGAGTCGTGGTGCCAGCCGTGGTTGGTGTTGGTGGTGGAGGTGTCCGGGAAGTAGCCGTCGATCTGGATGCCGGGGACGCCGCTGGGCGTGGGCAGGTCCTTGGGGGTGAGGCCGGCGTAGTCGGCGGGGTCCGTGTGACCGCTGGCCGCGGTTCCCGCGGTGGTCAGCTCGTCCAGGCAGTCGGCCTGCTGGCGGGCGGCGCCGGGGACGTGCAGCCGGGCCTGTTCCGCGCAGTGGGCGTCGGCCGGCCCCGGGCCGACGGGTGCCGCGGTGGCGGGGGTGGCCAGGAGGGAGCAGGCGGCGGCGAGCGACAGGGCACCCAGCGCGGTGCGCCGGGCGGCCCGGGCACGCCGCCCGGGACGGCGCAGCAGGGGTGTGGGGTGGGCAAGCATGTGGTTCCTCCGGCGGGTTGGGGACGCGCTGGAGGCTAGGGGTGGTGTGGGGGGTGCGGACATGTGTGGGGCCGCCATGATGACGGCGCGTTCGACGGCGCCGTGCACCATGGCGGCCCTTCTCGGCCGCTGACTGGCTGTCAGGGGCAGCCGCTGTCGGCCAGGGTGAAGTAACCCGAGGGCGACTCCTTCAGAGTGTGGGTGACGAACGTGTTGTACAGGCCCATGTTCTGCTGGGATCCCTTGGCGTAGGTGTAGCCGCCGCTGGTGGTGGCCCGTCCCGCCTGGACGTGGGCGTAGTTGCTCGCCGTCCAGCAGGCGGCGGTGCCGCCGCCCGGGTCCGGGTCCGTCCCGCCCGGGTCGCTGGTGTCCAGGCCGAGGAACCGGGCGATCCAGCGGCTGGAGCAGATCGAGTCGAGGAAGTACGGGGCGGCGGTGCCTCCGCACTGTTCGCCGCCGGTGCCGGGGTCGACCGGGGTGCCGTGCCCGATGCCCGGGACCCGGTCGACCTCGACGGCGACCGTGCCGTCGGCGGCCAGGTACTGGTCCTGCCGGGTGGCGTCCGGCCCGATGGTCGTCGTGCGGGTGGGCGTCTGGGACAGGCCGTGCAGGGCCGTCCACTGGTCGCGCAGTTCGGTGGCGTTGCGGGGTACGACGGTGGTGTCCTGGTCGCCGTACCAGATGGCCGCGCGCGGCCACGGTCCGCCGTACGACGGGTAGGCGTCCCGCACCCGCTGGGCCCACGCCGCCGGGCTCAGGTCGACGCCGGGGTTCATGCAGGTGTAGGGGCTGTTGTCCTTGGTGCAGTCGTAGGGCAGGCCGGCGACGACCGCGCCCGCCGAGAACACGTCGGGGTAGGTGGCGAGCATGACCGCGGTCATCGCGCCGCCGGCGGACAGGCCGGTGACGTAGACGCGCTGCGGGTCGGCGCCGTAGGCAGTGACGGCGTGACCCGCCATCTGCCGGACGGACAGGGCCTCGCCCTGGCCGCGCCGGTTGTCGCCGGTCTGGAACCAGTTGAAGCACTTGCTCGCGTTGTTGGCGGTACCGGTCTCGGCGAGCACGAGCAGGAAGCCGTCCTGGTCGGCGAGTTGCGGCAGCCCGGAGTTGTCGGCGTAGGTCTGGGCGCTCTGGGTGCAGCCGTGCAGGGCCACGACCACCGGCGGGTGGGCCGGCAGGGTGGCGGGCCGGTACACGTACATGGTGAGGGCGCCCGGGTTGGAGCCGAAGTCGTTCACCCGGGTCAGCGTGACGGCGGCGCGGGCCTGGGGCGCGGGGCCGGCGAGCGCGGTGGCGAGGACGACGGCGAGGACGGCGAGAAGGCGGGGCAGCAGGCGGGCCCGTGGCGGTGCTCCGGGTGCCCTGCGGAACGGGGGCAGTGGCATGGCGGCTCCTTCGGTGGACGCACGGGTCCCGGCCGCTGCCACGCGGAGGCGGCGCCGTGCGCGCCGAGCGCGGCGGAACCAGCCGGGAGTGCCGGAACCATAGGTTCGGGTGTGTGCGGGCACCATGGCGCGCGGCACCACAGCGGTCGGGGCGTGCGTCGGCACCGGACGGATTGCGGAGCGCGGTGCGGTCTGCTACGCCGACGCGGCGCGCCGCCGGCACCGCTCCCGCGGTCTTTCCGGCCGCACGCGCCGGCGAGGCTCCGGCAGGCTCATTCCTTTGGCGGCGCGGGCGGCACCACCGCGATCGGGCTCGCCGCGTGCAGCAGTACGGCCTGGGTGACCGAGCCCATCATGCGGGCCGGGGCGAGCAGCCGCCGCCGGTGCCGGCCGACGACGACCAGCTCGGCGTCCTTCGAGGCGGCGACCAGGTGGCCGGCCGCGTCGCCGGGCAGCGCCTCTGCGTCGGCGCGTACCCCGGGGTGCCGCTCGCGGTGCGGGGCGAGGAAGCCCCGGGCGAGGGTGCGGGTTTCGTCCTCGACGGCGTCCTGGTCGATCAGGGGCGGCACCAGCTGGCCGGGCGCCGACCAGGTCTGCATCGGCCACGGGTAGGCGGCGATCACCTGGAGCCGGGCGTCGCGCAGGGCGGCCTCGGCGAACGCGAAGGCGAGGACGGACTCGTCGGGGCTGTCGACGTGCAGGCCGACGACGACCCGCGGCCCGGGCTCGGCCTGCTGCTCCCCGTGCACCTCCCGGCCCGGGCGGGGTACGACGACCACCGGGCACTCGGCGTCCCGGGCGGCGGCGAGGCCGTTGGAGCCGAGCAGCAGGCTGGCGAAGCCGCCGCGGCCACGGGAGCCGAGCACCAACAGCTGGGCGTCGCCGCCCAGTTCGGGCAGGACGGCACCCGGTACGCCCTCCACGGCGAGGTACTCCACGTCCGGTGGCCCCGCGTGGTCCGCGAGCCGGCCGCGTGCCTCGTCGAGCACCGGATCGCCCTCCGCCTCGGGCGGTCCCGCGACCAGCACGTCGGCCTGGCCCCAGGCGGCGTACTGCCGTACGTGCACCACGCGCAGCGGTGCCGCGCGGCGACGGGCGGCGTCCAGGGCCCAGTCCAGGGCGCGCAGACTGTCCGCGGACCCGTCGACCGCGGCGATGACCGGCGCAGCGCTCATCCTTGCCTCACCTCCGGAACACGACCTTCCCCTTGCTGGGGCCAGCCTGGCTCAGGTCCGGGCCCCGGCAGGGCGCTGCCGGTCGCGTGTCCGGAAATCCGGCCGCAACACCCCCCGGTCGAGGGGAGGCGCGGTCAGGGCCGCCCGCGGATTCCGGTGAGCGGTCAGGTGAGGTCGAACTCGCCCTCCCGCGCGCCGGAGACGAAGGCGCCCCACTCCGCGGGGGTGAAGATCAGGGAGGGGCTCTCCGGCCGGCCGCTGTTGCGCATCGCGATGAAGCCCTCGACAAAGGCGATCTGGACATCGCCCAGACCGCGGCTGCCGGACTGCCACTCGGCCTTGCTGAGGTCCAGCTCCGGCTTCTCCCAGCCCGCGAGCGGCTGCTGCTGGATGGTGCTCTCGGCCACGTCCCTGCTCCTCCCGGTTCGTCGTCCGCGGGTCAGCCTAGCGACCGGTCGCCACGGCGGACAGGGCACGCGGGGAGAACCCTCCCGCGGGTCGGCCGGCCGCTGCGGCGGGCCCGTCAGGAGTCGGGGGGCTCCGCGTCGACGAGCCACATCGAGAAGAACTGGCAGCCGCCGCCGTACGCGTGTCCGAGCACCCGGCGGGCGCCGTCCACCTGGTGTTCTCCGGCCTGGCCGCGGACCTGGAGGGCGGCTTCGGCGAAGCGGATCACGCCGGAGGCGCCGATGGGGTTGGTGGACAGCACACCGCCCGACATGGTGACGGGCAGGTCCCCGTCGAGCTCCGTCACGCCGGACTCGGTGAGCTTCCAGCCCTCGCCCTCCGCGGCGAAGCCCAGGTTCTCCAGCCACGTGGGCTCAGGCTCGCAGTGCATCGACACCGGGGGCGAGAAGGTCTACCCGGAGGAGGTCGAGCAGGCACTCAAGGCGCATCCGGACGTGTACGACGCGCTGGTGGCCGGCGTGCCGGACGCCCGGTGGGGCAACCATGTGGCGGCCGTGCTGCAGGTGCGCCCGGGGGCGCCCCCCCCACACTGGCCGACATCCAGCGCCACTGCCGTACCCGCCTGGCCGGTTACAAGGTCCGCCGCCAGCTGGTCGTCACGGACGCCGTCCAGCGGTCGCCGAGCGGCAAGGCGGACTACCGGTGGGCGCGGCAGGTGGCGGTGGCGGCGCAGCAGTCGTAGCCCGGGGTGTCCGCACCGCCGGGACCCCGCCCGGGATTTTCCTGTGTGCCCGATCCGGCCGTCCGCTGACGGAAGGTGACGGCTTCGGGCCCGCACGGAAGGACCTCCAGTGTCACACCTCAGGCCTGGCCGGCAGCCGGACGGTACGGCGGCGAGGACACCGTCCTGGTTGGCCTGAAGCAGGCCGCGGACGCCCCCGTCTGGCGGACGGACGCGTTCCGGGACCGCTTCCCGAGGGCGCACGGCCCACCGCCAGGCCGACCCCGTCACCCGGACGGGAACCCCTCAGACGTCGAGGAAGGCGAGCGTCCGGCTGACGAACCGCTCCGGGTCGTCCAGCCAGGGGTAGTGCCCCGCGCCCGGCTGGACGGCGCATTCGGCCCGCGGGAAGGCCTCGGCGGTGCGGCGGGCCACCGCGGGGCTCGGCCAGCTGTCGAGCGCGCCCGCGTACACGAGGACCGGCGCGGTCAGGGCGGCGAGGGCCGTCCGGGTCGCGTCCGGGGTGAAGGCGCCCTCGGCGAAGTAGCGCTCGCCGGCCTCGTCGTTGGTCTGGCGCAGTTCCGCGTCCGTGTGGGCCCGGGCGGTGTCGTCCCAGCGGCCGTAGAAGAACGGCAGGATCACGTCGTCGAAGTCGGCCTCGCCCGTGAGCCAGGCCCGGAAGGCGGGGAAGGCCCCCGCGAACCACGGCTCGTCCGCGCGGAACCGGGCCGTGGCCAGCCGGTCCTCGGGCACGGACCGCAGCCCCAGGGCGGACGGGTTGGGGGTGATCAGCACCAGCCGTCGGATCCGCTGCGGGTGGCGGGCCGCGTAGAGCATCGCCAGGGCGGCACCCGCCGAGTGGGCGAGTAGATCCATGTGCTCCAGACCCATGTGGTCGCGCCATACCTCCAGGTCCTCGACCATCCGGTCGCAGCGGTACGTCGCGGGGTCCGCGGGCGCCTCGGAGTCACCGGTCCCCCGCAGGTCGAGCAGGGCCAGCCGGCGGTGGGCGGTCAGCCCGCCCAGGTCCCCGAGATACTCGGAGGCCCGCATCGGGCCGCCGGGCACCACGGCGAGCGGCTCTCCCTCCCCGCGCAGGTGGTAGGCGAGCCGGGTGCCGTCGGGCGCGGTGAAGATCGACATGCGGTCGATCATGGCGGCCCGCACGGCCCGGCCGCAACGCGGTGTGCGCGCCTCACACGGAAATTCCGCGCCGCCCTCTTGCCTCGGGATGCGTGACCTGCATTTACTGACCCGGAACACATCGACCGAATGATCGGTCGGCACCATGGCTGCTGGTGAGGGAGTCGTCGCGATGGCGGATGTGACGGACCTGCTCGACGCGGGCGAACGACTGGGGCCGGAGGAACTGCGGGCGGTCCAGCTGGAGCGGCTGCGCGCGTCACTGCGGCACGCGTACGAGAACGTGCCGTTCTACCGCGAGTCCTTCGACAAGGCCGGCGTCCGCCCGGCGGACTGCCGCACCCTCGCCGACCTCGCGCACTTCCCCTTCACCACCAAGGCGGACCTCCGGGAGAACTACCCGTACGGCATGTTCGCCGTGCCCCGGGAGAAGATCCGCCGCCTGCACGCCTCCAGCGGCACCACGGGACGCCCCACGGTCGTCGGCTACACGGACAACGACCTTTCCCTGTGGGCCGACATGGTGGCACGGTCGATCAGGGCGGCGGGCGGGCGGCCGGGCGACGTCGTCCATGTGGCGTACGGCTATGGGCTGTTCACCGGGGGTCTCGGCGCCCACTATGGTGCCGAGCGCCTGGGCTGTACGGTCGTCCCCGCGTCCGGCGGCATGACGGCCCGGCAGGTGCAGCTGATCCAGGACCTGGAACCGTCCGTCATCATGGTGACCCCGTCCTACATGCTCACCCTGCTCGACGAGTTCGAACGGCAGGGCGTGGACCCGCGCACCACGTCGCTGCGGGTGGGCGTCTTCGGTGCCGAGCCCTGGACCGAGCAGATGCGGCGGGAGATCGAGGAGCGGTTCGCGATCGACGCCGTCGACATCTACGGGCTCTCCGAGGTGATCGGCCCCGGCGTCGCCCAGGAGTGCGCCGAGACCAAGGACGGCCTCCATGTGTGGGAGGACCACTTCTACCCGGAAGTCGTGGATCCGCTCACGGGTGAGGTGCTGCCGGAGGGCGAGCGGGGGGAGCTGGTGTTCACCTCGCTGACCAAGGAGGCCATGCCGATCGTCCGGTACCGGACGCGGGACCTGACACGGCTGCTGCCCGGCACGGCCCGGACGTTCCGCCGGATGGAGAAGATCACCGGGCGCAGTGACGACATGGTGATCCTGCGCGGGGTCAATCTGTTCCCGACCCAGATCGAGGAGATCGTGCTGCGCACGCCCGGTGTCGCGCCGCACTTCCAGTTGCGTCTCACCCGCGAGGGCCGCATGGACGCGCTGACCGTGCGGGCCGAGGCCCGCTCGGACGCGACCCCGGAGGCGCGGGAGGCGGCGGCCCGGGCCATCGCCGCCGCCGTCAAGGACGGCATCGGGGTGTCGGTCGGCGTGGAGATCGTGGAGCCCGAGTCGCTGGAGCGCTCGGTGGGCAAGATCCGCCGGATCGTGGACCTGCGTCCGCGCGACGCCGGCTAGGGAACCGCCGGACGGGACACGGCCGGGAGGGCGCGGACCGTACCGGCCGCGCGGGTCGGCCCCGACGGCGGGAGACGGCCCCGACGGCGTGGGGCGGCTCCGACCTCCCGGGACTACCCCGACCACGGGGGGGGACGGCCCGAGGACGCGGGTGCAGCCGCTCCGCGCACTCGCATCGACGTACCTCGAAACGTCGGCGGCGGCCTATACTCCGGAGCCATGACGGACACCGCCCCCACCCCGGACCTGGTCAACGCGCTGCGGGCGCTGTCCAACCCCATGCGCCTCCAGATGCTGCGATGGCTGCGCGAGCCCGAGCGGCACTTTCCGATGGAGGCGGCCATCGCCGACCCCGCCGAGGTGGGTGTGTGCGTGAGCCACATACAGGCGAAGGCCGGGCTGGCCCAGTCCACCGTGTCGGCCTACATGGCGGAGCTCCAGCGCGCGGGGCTGGTCCGCGCGACCCGGGTCGGCAAGTGGACCCACTACAAGCGGGACGAGCAGCGCATCGCCGACCTCGTCGCCCAGCTGGGGCAGACCCTCTAGCCACCACCCCCCGCACCGCCTTCCGCACCGCCTTCCGCCGCCTCCCCCGCGCCGGCGTCCCCGCAGCCGGCGTTCCGGCTTGCGCTTCATATCGAGAATCTGCGATATTCCGAATCGACGAAACGGCATCTGTCCTGCGAGGGGGCACACCCATGGACCTCGGCACGTTCGGGATCTACACCTTCGACTTCGAGCACCAGCCGGCCGCGCGGATCCGGGACTCCGTCCAGCAGCTGGAGGAGATGGGCTGGCGGGCGCTGTGGATCCCCGAGGCGCTCGGCCGGGACGCGTTCACGCACGCCGGTCTGCTGCTCGGCGCCAGCCGGCGGCTCACCGTCGTCAACGGCATCGCCCGGATCTGGTCCCGCGAGGCCCGCTGGACGCACGGCGCCGCCCTGCTGCTGGCGGACGCCTACCCGGGACGGCACGTACTCGGCCTCGGCTTCGGCGGCGATCCCCGGCCCGGGGTCAAGCCGCTGGCCGCGATGTCCGCGTACCTGGACGAGCTGGACACCCTGGAGACGCCGAACCCCCGCCCGGAGACCCCGGTCCGGCGGCTGCTGGCCGCGTACGGGCCGAAGATGCTCCAGCTGGCCCGCGACCGCGCCGCCGGCGCCCACACCTACCACGTCAACACGGCCCACACCGCGCAGGCCCGCGAGATCCTCGGCCCGGACGCGTTCCTGGCCGTCGAGCACGCCGTGCTGTTCGAGACCGACCCGGCCCGGGCCCGCGGCCTCGCGCGCGAGCACCTGCACGGGTATCTGCGGACGCCGTACAACCTCGCCAAGTTCCGCCGGCTCGGCTACACCGACGACGACCTCGCCGGCGGCGGCAGCGACCGCTTCGTGGACGACCTGGTGTTCTGGGGCGACCCGGACACCGTCGTACGGAAGCTGCGCGGCCACGTCGACGCGGGCGCCGACCACGTGGCCGTCCAGGTGATCGGCGTGCGGCCGGGCGAGTCGGCGCTCGCGCACTGGCGGTCGCTGGCCGACGCGCTGCTGCCGGCGGGGGACTCGGCCGCCCGTTGAGCGAGCATGCCGGTCGCGGTGCCCCCGGCCGGGCCCGGTGCGCCCAGGCCCGAGCGCCCCGCACCGGGGCCGGCCGCCGTGCGTCCCGGCTAGCCGCCGAAGCGGTCACGCAGCTCGCGCTTGAGGATCTTGCCGCTCGCGTTGCGCGGCAACTCGTCCACGAACAGCACCCGTTTGGGCGCCTTGAAGGGCGCGAGCCTCGCCTTCACATGCGCGATCAGCTCCGCCTCCGTCACCTCACCGCGCGGCACGACGACCGCCGTCACGGCCTCGACCCACCGCTCGTCGGGCAGACCGACCACGGCGGCCTCCGCGACCGCCTCGTGGGTGTACAGGGCGTCCTCGACCTGGCGTGAAGCCACCAGTACCCCACCGGAGTTGATGACGTCCTTCACCCGGTCCACGATGGTGAAGTAGCCCTCGTCGTCCCGCACCGCGAGGTCCCCGGAGTGGAACCAGCCGTCCCGGAAGGCCTCGGCGGTCTCCTCGGGCTTGTCCCAGTAGCCCTCGCACAACTGCGGTGAGCGGTACACGATCTCGCCGGGCGTGCCGGCCGGGACGTCCTTGCCGTCCTCGTCGACGACACGGGCGTCGACGAACAGGACGGGACGGCCGCAGGAGTCCATCCGGCCCCGGTGCTCGTCAGGCGCGAGGACGGTGGCCAGCGGGCCGATCTCGCTCTGGCCGAAGCAGTTGTAGAAGCCGAGCCCCGGCAGCCGCTCGCGCAGACGCTCCAGGACCGGCACCGGCATGATCGACGCGCCGTAGTACGCCTTGCGCAGTCCCGACAGGTCCCGGGTCGCGAAGTCCGGGCGGCCCGCCAGGCCGATCCATACCGTCGGCGGGGCGAAGAGGCTGTCCACGCGCCCCGCTTCGATCAGGTCGAACAGCCGGTCCCCGTCGGGCGCGTCGAGGATCAGGTTGGTGGCGCCCACCGCCAGGTAGGGCAGCAGGAAGACGTGCAGCTGCGCGGAGTGGTACAGCGGCAGGGAGTGCGCGGGGCGGTCGCCGGCACTGAGGTCGAGGGCGGTGATCGCGCTCAGGTACTCGTGGACCAGGGCCCGGTGCGTCATCATCGCGCCCTTGGGCAGGGCGGTGGTCCCCGAGGTGTAGAGGAGCTGCACCAGGTCCTCGGTGCGCGGCTCGGGACCGTCGTACGGGGGTGTGGCCGCCAGTCGCGCCAGAAGGGAGTCGCCGGCGTCGCGCAGGGGCAGCATGCGGACGCCGTCGGGGAGCCGGTCCGCGAGGCCGGGGTCGGTGAGGACCAGCGAGCTGCCGGACTGGCGGACGATGTACGCGAGGTCGTCGCCGGTGAGGTTCTGGTTGACCGGCACGTGCACGAGACCGGCGCGGGCGCAGGCCAGGAAGCCGATCAGATACGCGTCCGAGTTGTGGCCGTAGGAGCCGACCCGGTCGCCGGGGGTGAGTCCCTGGCCGAGCAGGAGGCCCGCCGCGCGGGAGACGGCGTCGTCCAGTTCCTCGTACGTCCAGGCGCGGTCGGCGTACTCGACCGCGACCCGTGCCGGGGTGCGCCGGGCGCTGCGACGCAGCACCCCGTCGACCGTGCTGCCCTGTCCCTGCGTCATGACTCATGATCCTGGATCCGCCGCCGGGGCGGGTCAAGCACCCGGGCGCACCGGACGCACGCGGTGGGGTCAGCCAACCTCCCCTTCCCTCGGCGACGTTGGCAGGCATGGGTGTGGTCCCGCCCCCCATGGCGCGGGACCACACATGTTCCTACGGAACGTGTGCGGCCCTGCCAGTACGGATCCCGCAGCCGCCGCTTGTACAGCTTGCCGTTGGGGTCGCGGGGCATCTCGGCGACGAAGTCGACGCTCCTGGGCCGCTTGTAGCCCGCGAGGCGCCCGGCACAGTGGCCGAGGAGCGCGGCGGCCAGCTCGGGGCCCGGTTCGTGGCCCGGGTCCGCTTCGACCACGGCGTTGACCTCCTCCCCCCAGTCGTCGTGCGGGATGCCGAAGACGGCGGCGTCGGCGACGGCGGGATGGGCGAGCAGGTCGGACTCGATCTCGGTCGGGTAGATGTTCACCCCACCGGAGATGATCATGTCGATCTTGCGGTCGCGGAGGAAGAGGTAGCCGTCCTCGTCCAGGTGGCCGAGGTCGCCGACGGTGAAGAAGTCGCCGATGCGGTTCTTGCGCGTCTTGGCCTCGTCCTTGTGGTACGAGAAGCCCCCGGTGTTCATCTTCAGGTAGACGGTGCCGAGTACACCGGGCGGCAGCCGCTCGCCGTCGTCGTCGAAGATCGCGAGTTCGCTGATGGGCCAGGCCTTGCCGACGGTGCCGGGCTTCTTCAGCCAGTCCTCGGCGGTGGCGAAGGCCCCGCCGCCCTCGCTGGCGGCGTAGTACTCCTCCACGCAGTTCCCCCACCAGTCGATCATCGCCCGCTTCACATGGTCGGGACAGGGGGCGGCCCCGTGGAGGGCGTGCCGCATGGACGAGATTCAGAGTCCGTAGGGCCGGTCCCCGGCGTGGGCGTCGAGCCAGTCGAGGTCGCGTGCGAGGTCGTCGGGGGCCGTGTAGCGGACCGCGCCGAGCACGCCGAAGCCGCCGGCCCGGCTGATGGCCCCGGCGACGGCGGGGAACGGCGTGAAGCCGAAGACGGCGTGCTCGATTCCCAGTTTCCTGCTCAGCTCCGTCTGCATGGGCGCAGGATGCCGCAGCCTGCCTGACGACGGAACACTGTTTCTGATACACCGTCAGATTTTTCGGACGGCACGCGCCCCGTTGACACACCCCCCTCCTGACAGGAAAGTTTCACGATGCAAGGCGGGAGCCGAAAGATACTTTCACGCGGGAGGGCGCAGCATGACGGACGACGTGGCAGGCGGACGAGCGAGCGGACCGACCCGCCGGCGGCTCGTCGCGGGCACCCTGGCGGCGGGCGGCGCACTCGCCCTCGGCGCGCTCCCGGCGGGCCCGGCCGCCGCAGCCCCCGCCTCCGGCCGCCACCCCACCCTGCGCCACGGCTCGCCGGAACAGGCCGGGCTGCTCCCCGCGCACCTGCGGCAACTCGTCACGGACGCCGAGGCGTTCCTCGCCCCTTCCCCCCGGCACCCCTGGTACGCCGGTGCCGTGCTGCTCGCCGGGCGCGGCGCCACCGTGGCACTGCACGAGCCGATCGGCATGGCGGTGCGGTACGCCCGGTACGACGAGAAGACCGACACCGGCGTCGAACTGCCGCCGGAGCAGCAGCTCCCGATGACCCGGGACACCGTGTTCGACCTGGCCTCCGTCTCCAAGCTGTTCACCTCCCTCCTCGCCGTGCAGCAGATCGAGCGGGGCGCGCTGGCCCTGGAGGGGACGGTCGCCTCGTACCTCCCGGAGTTCGGGCGCGCGGGCAAGCAGTCGGTGACGGTCCGCCAACTCCTGACCCACACCTCGGGGTTCCGCGCGTGGCTCCCGCTGTACGACGCGCCGACGTACGAGGGCAAGCTCCAGCTCATCTGGAACGAGGCACCCGTCAACCCGCCGGGCACCGCCTACCTCTACTCGGACCTGAACCTGATCTCGCTCCAACTCGTCCTGGAGAAGGTCACCGGCCGCCCGCTCGACGTGCTGCTGCACGAGGAGATCACCGGACCGCTCGGCCTGGGCAGCACCCGCTACAACCCGCCCGCCTCCTGGAAGCCGCGGATCGCGGCCACCGAGGACGCGCGCAGGCCCTGGTCCGGGCTGGACCGGGGGCTGGTGTGGGGGGAGGTGCACGACGAGAACGCGTACAGCCTGGGCGGCGTGGCGGGGCACGCGGGCGTGTTCGCGAGCGCGTGGGACCTCGCGGTCCTCGGCCGCACGCTGCTCAACGGCGGCCGCTACGGCCGGGACCGCATCCTGCGGCCCGAGTCGGTGGACCTGATGTTCACCGACTTCAACACGGCCTTCCCCGGCGACGAGCACGGCCTCGGCTTCGAGCTGTACCAGCACTGGTACATGGGGGCGATGGCCACCCCGCGCACGGCCGGCCACACCGGCTTCACCGGCACCTCGCTCGTGCTCGACCCCACGACCGACTCCTTCCTGGTCTGCCTCGGCAACTCCGTGCACCCGGTGCGCACCTGGCGTTCCGGTTCGGCGCCCCGGGTCGCCGCCGGCAACCACCTCGCCCGCGCGGTGCCGGTCCGCCCGGCGAGCGGCCGTACGGCCTGGTTCTCGGGCATGGCGAACGCCACGGCCGCCACGCTCACCCTGCCGGCGCTGGACACCTCGCCCGGCGCGGCCCGGCTGCGCTGCGCCCTGTGGTGGGACACCGAACCCCGCTCCGACCTGGTGGCCCTGGAGTCCAGCACCGACGGCGGCGCCACCTGGCACCCGGTCGCCTTCACCACCACCCGTCACGGCGAGGACCGCGAGGACCACCCGGAGGGCACGGTCACCGGCTGGTCGGGCCGCGTCTGGCACCGGGTGACGGCGGCCCTGCCGGCCGACCCCCGGCTGGTCCTGCGCTGGCGGTACACCACGGACGCGCTGTACGTCGGCCGGGGCGCGTACGTCGACGCGCTGCGCGTCGAGGCGGGCGGGACGGTGCTGTTCGACGGGGCACGCCCGGCGGACGCGGCACGGATCGCGGCGGTGGGCTGGCAGGGCTCGGCCGACTGAACCGGGTGCCCGTGGTCAGGGCCGCTCCAGCACCGCCATGGCCGCGTTGTGCCCCGGCACCCCGCTGACCCCGCCCCCGCGCACCGCGCCCGCCCCGCACAGCAGGACGTTGGGGTGCCGCGTCTCCACACCCCAGCGGCCGCTGCCCTCCTGGGCGTACGGCCAGGACAGGGCCCGGTGGAAGATGTTGCCGCCGGGCAGCCGCAGGTCCCGTTCGAGGTCGAGCGGGGTCTTCGCCTCGATGCAGGGGCGGCCGTCGGCGTCGGTGGCCAGGCAGTCCGCGAGGGGCTCGGCGAGGTGGGCGTCGAGCTGGGCGAGGGTGGACTTCAGCAGCTCCTCGCGTACGGCGTCGTTGTCCCGGTCGAAGAGCCGGGCCGGGGCGTGCAGGCCGAACAGGGTGAGGGTCTGGTAGCCGCGCTCGACGAGGCCGGCACCGAGGATGGTGGGGTCGGTCAGGGAGTGGCAGTAGATCTCCGAGGGCGGGGCGGCGGGCAGTTCGCCGGCGGCGGCCTGGGCGTGGGCGGTGGCCAGGTCCCGGTAGCCCTCGGCGATGTGGAAGGTGCCGGCGAACGCCTCGCGCGGGTCGGCCTCGGGGTCGCGCAGCCTGGGCAGCCGGGTGAGCAGCATGTTGACCTTGAGCTGGGCCCCCTCGGCGGGTTCGGGGGAAGGGTCACCGGTGAGGGCGGCCAGTTCGTGCGGGGAGGCGTTCACCAGGACGTGCCGGGCGGCGGCGGTGCCCTCGCCGGCGGCGGTGCGGTAGACGACCTCGGCGGTGTTCCCGTCCGTGTCGATCCGGATCGCCTCGTGCCCGGTGGCGATGCGCGCGCCCGCCGCGCGCGCCGCGTCGGCCAGCGCGTCGGTCAGCGCGCCCATGCCGCCGACGGGCACGTCCCAGGCGCCGGTTCCGCCGCCGATGACGTGGTAGAGGAAGCAGCGGTTCTGGACGAGGGTGGGGTCGTGGGCGTCGGCGAAGGTGCCGATGAGCGCGTCGGTGAGGACGACGCCCCGGACCAGGTCGTCGGTGAAGGTCCGCTCGATGGCGACGCCGACCGGCTCCTCGAAGAGGGCGCGCCAGGCGGCCTCGTCGTCGATGCGGCGGCGCAGCTCCTCGCGGGTGGGCAGCGGTTCGGTGAGCGTGGGGAAGACACGCTGGGCGACGTGGCCGGTCATGCCGTAGAAGCGCTGCCAGGCCTCGTACTCCCGGTCGCCGCCGGTGAGCCGGGCGAACGCCTCCCGGGTGCGCTGCTCGCCGCCGCCGACGAGCAGACCCGTGGGCCGTCCCGCGCGCTCCGTCGGGGTGTACGACGAGATGGTGCGGGAGCGGACGCGGAAGTCCAGCGCGAGGTCGCGCACGATCTTCTCCGGCAGCAGGCTGACCAGGTAGGAGTAGCGCGACAGACGGGCGTCGATCCCGGCGAACGGGCGGGTGGAGACGGCGGCGCCGCCGGTGTGGTCCAGGCGCTCCAGCACCAGGACCGAGCGGCCGGCCCGGGCCAGGTAGGCGGCGGCGACCAGGCCGTTGTGGCCTGCGCCGACGATGACGGCGTCGTACGCGCGGGTTTCCTCGTTCGCGGACATGGCTCTTCGTAGCACGCGGTGATCCACCTGGGCCAGAGGCGGGCCGGGGTGGATCAGCCCCTCACCTTGTGCGGTGCCGGACGCGCCTGCGGGCCGAGCCGGGCCATGGCCCGCAGGATGTGCTGGGGCGGCAGCTGCCAGCGCAGCCGTGCGGGGACACGGCGGAGCACGGTGCCGGTGGCGCGCAGCCTGCGGGTGACGACGGCGGGGGCGGGGGCGGGCCTGCCGTACAGCTCGTGCGCGTACGGCGGCAGGGCCGCGTACGCCAGCAGCGCCACCCGCCGCCACAGCAGCTCGCGCGCCGGGACGAGGAGGGGGTGTACCGGCGGGCGGAGCAGGAAGTCCTCCACGTCATGCGCCTCGGGTCCGGCGGCCAGCCGCGGACGGACCGCTTGGAAGTACGCGGCCAGCTCCGCCCGGCTCGCCGGCACCGTGTGCGGGTCGAGCCCCACGAGCCGGGCGCTGACACGGTGCTCGGCTATGTACCGGTCGGCCTGGGCGTCGGTGAGCGGGAAGCCGGAGCGGCGCAGGACGTGCAGATAGGAGTCGATCTCCGCGCAGTGCACCCACAGCAGCAGCTCCGGTTCGTCGACGCCGTACCGCCGGCCGGTGTCGGGGTCGGTCGCGGTGAGCGTGCTGTGGATCTTCCGCACCCGCGCGCCGGCCCGCTCGGCGGCCTCGCTCGTGCCGTAGGTCGTGGTCCCGACGAAGTGGGCGGTCCGCATCAGCCGCCCCCAGGCGTCCCGCCGGAAGTCGGAGTTCTGCATGACCCCCCGGACCGCACGCGGATGCAACGCCTGGAGGTAGAGCGCACGGACCCCGGCGACCCACATCATGGGGTCACCGTGCATCTGCCAGGTCACGGAGGCGGGGGTGAACAGTCCGGGATCGGCCATGCCCGCAGGCTAGCGCCGTACGCGGGGCATCCCCAGGCCGATCCAGGAAATGATCTCGCGCTGGATCTCGTCGTTGCCGCCGCCGAAGGTGAAGATGACCGCCGAGCGGTAGCCGCGTTCCAGTTCGCCGTGCAGCACCGTGTTCGCCGAGCCCTCCTTCCGTCCTGGACGGCGGCGACCATCTGCCAGTTGAGGAGTTCCAGCGCGTCGAGGCGGGTGTGGGTGCGGGCGAGGAGGCGGCGCACCCAGGGCAGGTCGGCGACCCGGCGGCCGTCGGCGAGCTTGGTCTCCCTCGCCCAGCGCTGGACGTCGTGCAGGGCACGGATCGCCATGGTGCCGTGGGCGGCGAGGGTGACGCGTTCGTGGTTGAGCTGGTTGGTGACCAACCGCCAGCCGTCGTTCTCGGCGCCGACGCGGCGGGAGACGGGGACGCGGACGTCCTCGTAGTCGCTCGCGGTGGTGTCGTGGGAGGCGAGGGTGCGGATGAGGGTGCAGGAGCAGCCGGGGTCGGAGGTCGGCACCAGCAGCAGGGTGTTGCCCTTGTGGGGCGGGGCCTCGGGGTCGGTGCGCACGCCCAGCCACACCCAGTCGGCGGTGTCGCCGTTGGTCGTCCAGATCTTCTGGCCGTTGACGACGTAGCCTCCCTCACCGTCCCGGACCGCCCGGGTCCTCAGGGACGCCAGATCGGTGCCCGCGCCGGGCTCGCTGTAGCCTGGCGGTCCTGACGGCGCACACCGTAGAACGTGTTTCAGAAATTGGGGATGCCGGAAGCCGGGCGGATCCGGGGGCGCATGCGGCCGGGGGCGCTCACCCGAGCGTTTCGAGGAAGTCCGCGCAGGCGTCGGCGCAGGCCCGGCAGGCGGCCGCGGCGGACTCGGCACCGGGGTGCTCGTCGAAGGCGCGGGCGCACTCCAGGCACACCGAGCGGCACCAGTCCACCCGGACCCGGATCGCCTCCTCGTCCTGTCGGTTCTCCTCGCACAGCACGCGGCAGGTCGCGTCGCACACCTCGGCGCACATGATGCCCAGCCGGCGCGCCCGCTCCTGGTGCTCGCTCCCGTCCGGGTCGACCAGGCTCGCGCGCACGGCACAGGCCCGGGCGCACTCCGTGCACGCCTGGGCACACGTGAAACGGTCCTCCAGGAACCGGTAGAGCTGCTGCGAAGTCGGCGATGTCACACCGTGCGGGTAGCCGGGGCGGGCGGCCACAAACCACTGTCCCCGAGGCGGGACGGATAGGGGTGCCGCCCAGCTCCCGCCGTTACACACGATGTCTGGTTTGACTGGTTCTGACCGGGTATCCCTGTTCTATGAACACCGCATCGACGCAGCTGGCCGCGGCAAGCGGCCTGATGAGCCTCTTCCTGTTCATCGTGGCCGTGGGCCTGCTCGCGCTGCTCGCCGGCGGCTTCTGGATGACCTCGCGCGTCAGGTACCGCGAGTCCCCCCGCCCCCGCCCGGAGGAACAGCCCAAGCTGCCGCCGGAGGGACCGGTGCACGAGGTCCGGGAGAACCGGGAGTCCGCGGAGATACCGCTCATCCCCAAGGGCGACCGCCCGCTCACTCCCTACGAACTGACCAACATGGACACCCGCACGAGCGAATCGAAGCAGCGTCCGCGCTGGAGCAGGGGCTCCAGCGGCTCGTTCGGCGGCGGCGGACTCGGCGCCCACTGAGCCCCGGCCCCGCCGCTGACCGGCAACCCGGCCCGCGCCGGACCGCCGTACGGCCCTAGGCAGAGCCCCGGGCGGCGTCCAGGCGGCCGACGCGGGCCACGTTGCGCCGGTCCTCGGGATCCTGGCTGGGCTCGGCCGCGAACCAGGCGTCGAGGATCTCCTTCAGCACCGGCTCCGAGGTGAGCCTGAGGCTCAGCGCCAGGACGTTGGCGTCGTTCCAGCGCCGGGCGCCGTCGGCCGTGCCGGCGTCCGTGCACAGCGCCGCACGCACACCCGGCACCTTGTTGGCCGCGATGGACGCGCCGGTGCCGGTCCAGCAGCAGACCACCGCCTGGTCCGCCGCGCCCTCGGCCACGTCCCGGGCGGCGGCCTCCGAACAGACCGCCCACTGCGCGTCGGCCCCGGGCCGCAGCGCGCCGTGCTCCCTGACCTCGTGACCACGGCGCCGCAGCTCCGCGACCAGCAGTCGGGCCACGGGTTCGTCCATGTCGGAGGAGACGGAGATCCGCATACTCCGGAGCGTAGCGCGTGCCGTCCGGGACCGGGCCCGCATGCCGAACGGCCCCCCGCGGGGGCCGTTCCCGACGGACGACGAGGTCGCCCGGGAGAGCGGGTTCCGCGAGGGTC
>NZ_JBEXKG010000125.1:0-22729 GCF_040609555.1 Streptomyces sp. NPDC004658 | reverse complement strand
CGCTCTGCTCACGGCGGCGCCCGCGCCCGCCGCCACCGCCGGGGCCGCCGCCCTGCCCACGGGCTTCGCCACGGTCGTGAACGCCGCGAGCGGCAGATGTCTGGACGCCAAGGCCGCCGCCACCGCCAACGGCACCGCCGTGCAGCAGTACGCCTGCAACGGCACCACGGCCCAGCAGTGGAGCTTCACCGACGCCGGCGACGGCTACGTCCGCATCAACAACCGCAACGACACCAACCAGGTGGCCGACGTCGCCGACGTCTCCACCGCCGACAACGCGCCCGTGCACCTGTGGAGTTACGGCGGCGGCGCCAACCAGCAGTGGCTGCCCGTGGACGACGGCGGCGGCGCCTTCCACTTCGTCAACCGCAACAGCGGCAAGTGCCTGGACGACCCCGGCGCCTCGCTCGCCGACAGCGTGCAGTTCGTGCAGTACACCTGCAACGGAACCGCCGCCCAGCGCTTCCAGGTGGTCCCCGTGACCCAGTCGACGAGCAACCCCGACCTCGGCCCCAACGTCGTCGTCTTCGACCCGTCGATGTCCTCCTCGACCATCCAGGGCAAGCTGGACACGATCTTCAAGCAGCAGGAGACCAACCAGTTCGGGTCCCAGCGCTACGCCGTCCTCTTCAAGCCCGGCGCCTACAACGCCGACGTCAACGTCGGCTTCTACACCCAGGTGCTCGGCCTCGGCCTGACCCCGGACGCGGTCACGGTCAACGGCGCGGTGCACGCCGAGGCCGACTGGTTCCAGGGCAACGCCACCCAGAACTTCTGGCGCGGCGCCGAGAACCTGTCCGTCAACCCCACCGGCGGCGGCGACCGCTGGGCGGTGTCGCAGGCGGCGGCCTACCGCCGGATGCACCTGCGCGGCAACCTCGCCCTGGACGACGGCGGCTGGTCCTCCGGCGGCTACCTCGCCGACAGCAAGGTCGACGGGCAGGTCAACTCCGGTTCGCAGCAGCAGTGGCTGACCCGCAACTCCCAGCTCGGCAGCTGGACGGGGTCCAACTGGAACATGGTGTTCGTCGGCAGCCAGGGCGTCCCGGCCACCAGTTTCCCGAACCCGCCGTACACCACCGTCGCGCAGAGCCCGGTCACCCGGGAGAAGCCGTTCCTGTACGTCGACGGCTCCGGGAACTACCAGGTGTTCGTGCCGTCCGTGCGGACCGACTCCACCGCGACCAGCTGGGCGGGCGGCACTCCGGCCGGCAGCTCGCTGCCGCTGAGCCAGTTCTACGTCGTCAAGCCCGGCGCCACCGCCGCACAGATCAACGCGGCCCTGGCGGCCGGCCAGAACCTGCTGGTCACCCCCGGCGTCTACCACCTCGACCAGACCCTGAAGGTGACCCGCCCGGACACGGTCGTCCTCGGCCTCGGCCTCGCCACCTTCGTCCCGGACAACGGCATCACCGCGCTGTCCGTCGCCGACGTCGACGGCGTGAAGATCGCGGGCCTGCTCTTCGACGCCGGCACCACCAGCTCGAAGACCCTGGTCGAGGTCGGGCCGGCCGGCTCCACCGCCTCCCACGCCGCCGACCCGACCTCCCTGCACGACGTGTACTTCCGCGTCGGCGGCGCCGGCGTCGGCAAGGCCGCCACCAGCCTCGTCGTCAACAGCGACAACGTCATCGGCGACCACATGTGGATCTGGCGCGCCGACCACGGCAGCGGCGTCGGCTGGACCAGCAACACCGCCGACACCGGCCTGGTCGTCAACGGTGACGACGTGACCATGTACGGGCTGTTCGTGGAGCACTTCCAGAAGTACCAGACCGTCTGGAACGGCAACGGCGGCCGTACCTACTTCTTCCAGAACGAGATGCCGTACGACCCGCCGAACCAGGCCGCCTGGATGAACGGCTCCACGCAGGGCTACGCCGCCTACAAGGTCGCCGACTCGGTCACCAGCCACCAGGCGTACGGCCTCGGCAGCTACTGCTACTTCAACGTCAACCCGAGCGTGACGGCCGCCCGCGCCATCGAGGCGCCGAACAACCCGAACGTCCGCTTCACCAGCATGGTGACCGTCTCCCTCGGCGGCACCGGCACCATCAGTCACGTCGTCAACAACACCGGAGGACCGTCCAACGCGACGACCAACGTCGCGAACCTCGTCCGCTACCCGTGAGCGAACGGGATGACCTTCCGGACGTGTGAGCCCGGGGCGACCTGGATACGCGGTCTGCACGGCTCCACCGTCCGTCCGGAAGGTCATCCCCCGCCATGACCAGCGCATCCCACCACTCCGAGGTCACCCTCCGGGTCAACGGCAAACCCCACACCCTGCGCGTCGACCACCGGCGCGTGCTGCTGGACCTGCTGCGCGAGGACCTGGACCTCACCGGCTCCAAGAAGGGCTGCGACCACGGCCAGTGCGGTGCCTGCACCGTGCTGGTCGACGGGCGCCGCCTCAACAGCTGTCTGCTGCTCGCCGTCACCCTCGACGGCAGCGAGGTCACCACCGTCGAGGGCCTGGGCGGCGACCGCGAGGAGCCGCACCCGCTCCAGCGGGCCTTCCTGGACCGCGACGCCTTCCAATGCGGCTACTGCACCCCCGGCCAGCTCTGCTCGGCGGTGGGCATGCTCGCCGAGGCCGCGGCCGGTCACCCCTCCCACGTCACCGACCCGGCGGCCCCCACCGAGGGACCCGTACCGCTGGACCGGCCCGAGATCCGCGAACGGATGAGCGGCAACCTGTGCCGCTGCGGCGCCTATCCCCGCATCGTCGAGGCGATCGAGGACGTGATCTGAGTGAACGGCTTCGGATACCTCAGGCCCGGCAGCGTCCAGGAGGCCGTCGAGGCCTACGCCGCCCAGCCCGGCGCCCGCTACCTGGCCGGCGGCACCAACCTGGTCGACCTGCTGAAACTCGGCGTGGAGCGGCCCGCCCTGCTCATCGACATCGGCCGGCTGCCGCTGGACCGCGTCCAGGAGCTGCCCGACGGCTCCCTGCGGGTCGGCGCCACCGTCCGCAACAGCGACCTCGCCGCCGACCCGCGCGTCCGCGCGCGCTGGCCCGCCCTGTCCCAAGCCCTCCTCTCCGGCGCCTCCGCACAGCTGCGCAACGCCGCCACCACCGGCGGCAACCTCCTCCAGCGCACCCGCTGCCCCTACTTCCAGGACCTGGACAAACCCTGCAACAAACGGCTGCCGGGCAGCGGCTGCGGCGCCCGCGACGGCGTCCACCGCGACCACGCCGTCCTCGGCCACTCCCCGCACTGCATCGCCACCCACCCCTCCGACATGGCCGTCGCCCTCGCCGCCCTCGACGCCCAGGTCGAGCTGTACGGCACCGACGGCACCCGGCGCCTGCCGGTGGCCGACTTCCACCGGCTGCCCGGCGAGCACCCCGAGCGGGACACCTGGATCCGCCCCGGCGAACTGATCACCGGCGTGCTGCTCCCGGCCGCCACCGCCGGTGCCCCGTCCGCCTATCGCAAGGCCCGCGACCGCGCGTCGTACGCCTTCGCGCTCGCCTCCGTGGCCGTCCTGCTGCGGGTCGCGGACGGCGTCGTCGACCAGGTGGGCGTCGCCTTCGGCGGGCTCGCCCACCGGCCCTGGCGGGCCCGGCACACCGAGCTGGCCCTGCTGGGCGCCCCCGCCACGCCCGCCGCCTTCGAAGGGGCCGTGGCCCTCGAACTCGCGCACGCCGAGCCGCTGCGGGACAACGCCTACAAGGTGTCCCTGGCCCGCAACCTCGCCCTGGACGTCCTGAACCGTCTCGCCCCGGCCCGGGCAGTGGCCTGAGCCGTCACAGCAGAGCAGGAGGACCCCATGACCGGCACGACCGGTACCGCCCTGGGCGCCCCCGCCGAGCGCCGCGAAGGGCGCCAGAAGGTCGCCGGCGCGGCCCGCTACGCCGCCGAGTACACCCTGCCCGGCCGCGCCCACGCCTGGCCGGTGCCCGCCGCGGTCGCCCGGGGCCGGGTCACCGCCGTCGACACCTCCGCGGCCCTCGCCCTGCCCGGTGTCCTCGCCGTCCTCACCCCCTTCGACGCCCCCCGGCTCGCCGAGCCCGAGGACGGCACGCTCGCCGTGCTCCAGAGCCCGGACGTGCCGCACCGGGGCTGGTGCGTGGCCCTGGCCGTCGCCGAGACCCTGGAGGCGGCCCGCGCCGCCGCCCGCGCGGTCCGGGTCACCTACGCCGGCGCACCCCACGACACCGGCCCCGTCGAGGGCCACCCGGGCGTCTACGAACCCCAGGACGCGGGCGGCCAGCCCGGCCGGGTCGAGCACGGCGCCCCCGAGGCCGCCTTCGCCGCGGCCGAGGTCCGCGTCGACGTCACCTACCGGGTGCCGCCGCTGCACAACCACCCGATGGAGCCGCACGCCAGCACGGCGCACTGGGACGGCGACCGGCTCACCGCGTACACCTCCAGCCAGGGTGGTACGACCGTGCGGTCCGTGCTGGCGCAGCTGTTCCGGCTGCCCGAGGAACGGATCACCGTCGTCACCGAGCACGTCGGCGGCGGGTTCGGCTCCAAGGGGACCCCGCGCCCGGACGTCGTCCTCGCCGCGCTGGCCGCCCGGCACACCGGCCGGCCCGTCACCGTGGCCTACCCCCGCCGGTACCTGCCCACCACGGTCGGCCACCGCGCCCCCACCGTGCAGCGGCTGCGGCTCGGCGCGGACCCGGACGGCCGGCTCACCGCCGTGCTGCACGACGTCACCACCCACACCTCCCGCGTGAAGGAGTTCGTGGAGTACGCCGCGGTGGTCTCCCGCGTCATGTACGCCACCCCCCACCTGCACAGCGTGCACCACGTCGTGCCGCTGGACGTGCCCAGCCCGTCCTGGATGCGGGCTCCCGGCGAGTCACCCGGCATGTACGCCCTGGAGTCCGCCATGGACGAACTCGCCGACGCGCTCGGCCTGGACCCGGTGGAGCTGCGCGTGCGCAACGAACCGGCGCAAGAACCGGGCAGCGGCAAGCCGTTCAGCAGCCGGCACCTCGTGGAGTGCCTGCGCGAGGGCGCCCGCCGCTTCGGCTGGGCCGGCCGCGACCCGCGCCCCGGCGTCCGCCGCGAGGGCCCGCTGCTGATCGGCACCGGCGTGGCCGCCGCCACCTACCCCGTGCAGGTCGCCCCGTCCACCGCCACCGCCGAGGCCCGCCCCGACGGCACCTTCGTCGTCCGGGTCAACGCGGCCGACATCGGCACCGGAGCCCGTACCGTCCTCGCCCAGATCGCCGCCGACGCCCTCGGCGTCCCGCTGGAGCGGGTGCGCACCGAGATCGGCCACACCGATCTGCCGCCGGCCCCGCTGGCCGGGGGCTCCATGGGCACCGCCTCCTGGGGCTGGGCCGTGCACGAGGCGTGCACCCGGCTCGCCGCCCATCCCGAGGAGGGGCCGACGGTCCGCGCCGACACCACCGGGACCGCCGACGCCGAAAGCCCCTACGCCCGGCACGCGTTCGGCGCGCACTTCGCCGAGGTCGCCGTCGACACCGTCACCGGCGAGATCCGGGTGCGCCGGCTGCTCGGCGTCTTCGCCGCCGGGCGGATCCTCAACGCCCGCACCGCGCGCTCCCAGTTCACCGGCGCCATGGTCATGGGCCTCGGCATGGCCCTCACCGAGCACAGCACCCTGGACCCGGCGTTCGGCGACTTCCCCGAGGCCGACCTCGCCTCCTACCACGTGCCCGTCCACGCCGACGTCCCCGCCATCGAGGCCGACTGGATCGACGAACACGACACCCACCTCAACCCCATGGGCAGCAAGGGCATCGGCGAGATCGGCATCGTCGGCACCGCCGCCGCCCTGGGCAACGCCGTCCACCACGCCACCGGCATCCGATTCCGCACCCTCCCCCTCACCCCCGACCGGATCCTCGCCGGCCTGCTGTCCGAGGGGTGACGGTGACGGGGCCCGTGTGGGAGCACCCCTGGGAGTACCCGTGGGAGCACGTCTGGGAGTACGACGGCTACCGGCCCGCGGAGGAACGCCTGCGGGAGTCGCTGTGCACCCTCGGCAACGGCTACTTCGCCACCCGGGGGGCGCTGCCCGAGTGCACCGCGGACGACGTGCACTACCCGGGCACCTACGCGGCCGGCTGCTACAACCGGCTCACCTCCGAGGTCGCCGGGCGCCGGGTCGAGAACGAGGACATGGTCAACCTGCCCAACTGGCTGCCGCTGCGCTTCCGGCCCGCCGGAACGGACTGGCTCGCCCCGGACACCGTGCCCGTCACCGAGCACCACCAGGTGCTCCACCTGGACCCCGGCCTGCTGGAACGCCGTACCCGCTACCCGGTCGGCCCCGACGCCACCCTCCTCGTCCGGCAGGTCCGGCTGGTCCACCTCGCCGACCCCCATCTCGCCGCGCTGCGCACCGAGTTCACCGCCGAGGGCCGCACCGTCGAGCTGGACGTCGAGGCCGCGCTCGACGGGCGCGTCACCAACGCCGGCGTCGCCCGCTACCGGGACCTGGACGGCCGGCACCTCAGCCACATCGAGGTCGGCACCAGCGCGCCCGGCACGGTCTGGCTGCGCTGCCGCACCCGGACCTCCGGCATCGGCTTCGGACTGGCCGCGCGGCTGACCGCGGGCGTGCCGGTCACGCACGCCAACGAGGCCCACCGCGCCGTCCAGCTGCTCCGGTTGTCCCTGCCGCCCGGCCGGACCGCGACCGTCGACAAGACCGTCGCCCTGCACACCTCCCGCGACCCGGCCATCAGCGACCCGCTGCGCGCCGCCGCGGACCGGGCCGGTGCCGCCCCCGGCTTCGACGAACTGCGCGAGACGCACCGCGCCGCCTGGGAGCAGCTGTGGCGGCGCACCGCGCTCGACGTGCCCGGCGAGGCGGGCAGCATCCTGCGCCTGCACCTGTTCCACGTGCTCCAGACCCTCTCGCCGCACACCGCCGACCTAGACGTCGGCGTTCCCGCCCGCGGCCTGCACGGCGAGGCCTACCGGGGCCATGTCTTCTGGGACGAGCTGTTCGTCCTGCCCTACCTCAACCTCCACCTCCCCGAGGTCTCCCGCGCACTGCTCCGCTACCGCCACCGCCGCCTGGACGCCGCCTGTCACGCGGCCCGCGACATCGGCCGGTGCGGCGCGCTCTACCCGTGGCAGAGCGGCAGCGACGGCCGCGAGGAGACCCAGCAGCTGCACCTCAACCCGCGCTCCGGCCGCTGGCTGCCGGACCACTCCCGGCTCCAGCACCACGTCGGCTCGGCCGTGGCCTACAACGTCTGGCAGTACTGCGAGGCGACCGGCGACACCGAGTTCCTGCACGGCGAGGGCGCCGAGGTGTTCCTCCAGATCGCCCGCTTCTGGGGGCAGTCGGCGACCTGGGACGACCACCTCGGCCGGTACCGCATCCGGGGCGTGGTCGGCCCCGACGAGTACCACGACGCCTACCCCGGCGCGGCCCTGCCCGGCCTGGACGACAACGCCTACACCAACGTCACCGCCGCCTGGGTGCTCACCCGCGCCCTGGAACTGCTGCACGGCCTGCCCGAGCCGCGCCGCCGCGAACTCACCGAGCTGACCGGGCTCGGCGAGGACGAACCCGCCCGCTGGACGGAGGTCTCCCGCCGCCTGCACGTCCCCTTCCACGACGGGGTGATCAGCCAGTTCGACGGCTACGGCGACCTCGCCGAACTGGACTGGGCCGGCTACCGGGGGCGGTACGGCGACATCCGGCGCCTAGACCGGATCCTGGAGGCGGAGGGCGACACCGTCAACCGCTACAAGGCCTCCAAACAGGCCGACGTACTGATGCTCGGCTATCTCTTCTCCCCCTCCGAACTCCGCTCCCTCCTCCAGCAGTTGGGTTATCACCTGGACGAGCACACCTGGCTCGCGACCGTGGACCACTATCTGCACCGCACCAGTCACGGCTCCACCCTCAGCGGCCTGGTCCACGGCTGGATACTGGCCCGGGCCCGCCGCTCCGACGCCTGGAGCTTCGTCCAGGAGGCGCTGCGCGGCGACATCGCCGACCTCCAGGGCGGCACCACCGGCGAGGGGGTCCACCTCGGCGCGATGGCCGGCACGCTCGACCTCGTCCAGCGCGGACTGACCGGCCTGGAGACCCGCGGCGGCGGCCTGTGCCTCGACCCCGTCCCGCTGCCCGAGCTGTCCTCCTACGGCTTCGGCATCCGCTACCGCGGCCACTGGGGCGTCCGGCTGCGCCTGCGCAGCGGCCTGCTGGAGATCGCCGTACCGGACTCCGACCGCTCACCGATCGACATCCGCCTGCGCGACCGCGTGGTACCGGTGGGCCCGGGGGAGACGGCCCGCCTGGTGCTGCCGGACTGACCCCCGGCCGTGTGCGGGCAGGCCGCGGTGGCCGGGTACCGCTCACGGCGCACACGCCCGGCGCGTGCGGTCCCGGTGTGGCATCAGGCGTCCGCCACCCGGTACCGGTGCACCGGCGGCAGGCCCGGCAGCAGTCCCGGCCACACCGCGTCCAGGACGTGCGCGCTCGGTGTGAACAGCGGCCGGGTGAGGCCGGGGAGGTCGGCGGGTTCGTGCCACTCCCAGCGGCGGACCAGCCGTGGCTCGGTGACGGCCGGCTCGCCGGTGAACGCCGTGACCCGGACGGCGGCCGTCACCCGGGGCATGCCGTCCACGGAGTCCATCAGGACCGCCCGCACCCGCGCGGCGGCGGGATCGGCCTTCAGGGACGTCTCCTCCTCCAGCTCCCGCACGGCCGCCGCGGCGAAGTCCTCGCCCGGCTCGTTCTTGCCGCCCGGCAGCTCCCAGACCCCCCGCACCGACCAGCCCAGCAGCACCCGCCCCGCCGCGTCCGTGACGACGACACCGGCCCCGGTCAGCGCGTGCGGAGCGGGCCGCCCCTTGCCGGCGCAGACCAGTTGGGGGGCAGCGGGGCCGCGCAGCACGAGCAGGGCCAGGCCGTCGGCGTCGTACCGCCCCGCGGACTCCCAGCCCGCGCACAGCAGCCCGATCTCCTCCTCGTCCAGGGCCACGCCCCGCTCCCGCTCCGGCACGGCGCCCACCACCGGGGTGATCACGCAGAGCGCGCCGCCGGGACGCAGCCGCTCCCGCAGCCGGCCCAGCACCCGGGTGCGGTCGCGGACGAACGCCCAGCCGAGCCTGACCGTGATCAAGTCTTAGGTGTTGTGGGGGAGTTGGTCCAGGCTGTCGCGTTCGACGTCCAGCCGCCGGTACGTCACCCCGGTCGCGCCGGCGCTCCGGGCCTCGGCGAGCGCGACGGCGGACCGGTCCACGGCGTCCACCCGGTACCCGGACGCGGCCAGATGGCGGGCGAGTTCGCCGAGCCCGCAGCCGACGTCCAGGCAGCGCCCGCCCGCCGGTGCCGGCAGGTGCTCGGCGAGCAGCCGGCGCTCGGCGGGGCCCAGGGGCCGGAACCGGCCGCCGCGCGCGTAGTGCGCGTCCCACTCCTCGGGCTTCAGCTGTGCCACCGGGCCTCCTCATGACGGTCGATACGCGGACAAGGGGATCATGACCTGGTCACGGCCGGGACACACCGCCGTCCGCGATCTCGACGGCACACTCCGGCGGGACCACCATGGATGAGCGGTCGAGGACGAGAGGAGCCGCCGCACATGAGGGTGACCGACGCGCCCTTGCGCGTCCTGGCCGTGGACGACGAGGAACCCGCGCTGGAAGAACTGGTCTACCTGCTGGGGGAGGACCCGCGGGTCGGCACCGCCGTGCCCGCCCTGGAGGCCACCGAGGCGCTGCGCCGGCTGAGCCGGGCCATGGCGGCGGGCCCGGACGGTACGGAGGGCTTCGACGTCGTCTTCCTCGACATCGACATGCCGGGCCTCAGCGGCCTCGAACTCGCCCGGCTGCTGGGCGGGTTCGCCGCCCCGCCGCTCGTCGTCTTCGTCACCGCCCACGAGGACTTCGCCGTGCGCGCCTTCGACCTCAAGGCGGTGGACTACCTGCTCAAGCCGCTCCGCAAGGAGCGCTTCGCCGAGGCGGTACGGCGGGTCGCCGAGCTGGTCCGGGCCGGACAGGGCCCCCGCCCGGCCGCCCCGGCGCCGCCCGCACCCGCGGCACCCGCCCTCGGCGACCAGGTGCCCGTGGAACTGGGCGGGGTCACCCGGTTCGTGCCCCTCGCCGACATCACCCATGTCGAGGCGCAGGGCGACTACGCGCGGCTGCACACCGGCCAGGGCAGCCACTTGGTGCGGATACCGCTGTCCACCCTGGAGGAGCAGTGGCGCTCGCGCGGCTTCGTCCGCATCCACCGCAGCCGGCTCGTCGCCCTCGGCCGGATCGAGGAACTCCGCCTGGACGGCGGCAACGTGAGCGTCCGGATCGGTGACCGGGTACTCGCCGTCAGCCGCCGCAACGCCCGTGAGCTGCGCGACCTGCTGGCGGGCCGCGCGACGGGCCGGATGCGCTGAAGACCGCCTGGAGGCGCCGTCGCCCGTCCCGGCCGCCGCGCGTGTTAGGTTCGCCGGATGAGTGCCCAACACGGCTCGTTCACCCTGGACTTGGACTTCACGGTGCCCCGGTCCGAGGTCTTCCGCGGCTTCTCCGACCCGTCCCTGCGGCGGCGCTGGTTCCGCCTCCCCGGCGGCTCCGCCACCGCCCGGCACGAACTGGACTTCCGGGTCGGCGCCGGCGAGACCGCCCGCAACGTCTTCGTCTCCGGGGACACCGAGGAACACCTCGCCTACCGCTCCCGGTTCCTGGACATCGTGCCGGACACCCGGATCGTCCACGTCTACGAGGCCGAGGTCGACGGCAGCCGCCGCTGGATCTCCCTCGTCACCGTCGAACTCGCCGACGAGCCCGCCGGCTCCCGGCTGACGTGGACCGAGCAGTACACCTGGCTCGTGCCGACCGGGGACGGCACCCAGGACGTCGCCCACCTGCGCGGCGGCACGCGCCTTCTGCTCAACGGCCTGTCGACGGTCGTGAACCCCGACCGCCACCACGGCCTGCGCGTCCCGTCCTGACACCCCGGTGCCGGGGTCATGCGACCGGTGCCACCACCACGTCCCGCCGGGCGATCCCCGGGTCCGTGAACTCCAGCACCCGCCCGGCCTCGGCGGTCAACTGCCGCACGGCCCGGGCGGGCAGGCGCTCGAACGGGGTGAGAGTGAGGGTGACCGCCGTCCTGCGCCGGGTCGTCGCCCAGGTGCCGGCGACGAACCCGTCCCACAGGAAGGACGCCGGCACCCGCAGGTTCCTGGTGATCAGCCGGGGCCGGTACTCGGTGCGCACGATCCGGCTCCGGTCCTTGTGGGCGAGGACCAGGCTGTCGAACTCCGGCAGCAGGCGGACCGGCGCCGGCGTGTCCGGGTCGGGGCGCGGCGCGTCGGGGAGGTCGTACACCACCTGGCCGTCCTCGGTGGTGAACGCGCGCAGCTGTGGCGCGAGCCGCTCGAACACCTCCGCCGCCTTCAGCCAGCTGAACTCGCGCAGGTCGGCGGGGCCGGCCGGGCCGTACGCGGCCAGGTAGCGGCGGACGAAGTCCTCCGCCGAGCTCGTCGCGGCCGGCTCGGAGCCGAGCCAGGACCCGGCCATGGTCACCTCGCTGGAGGCGGGGAACGCCCACCGGTCCGCCGTCGGCACCATGACCAACGGCAGGTTCATGCGCACCCCGTACCCGAGCGCCCGGGCATCGGCGTCGGGGAACGCGCGCTGCATCCGCTCCCGGATCGCCGCGAAGTCCAGCGGCCCGGCGGCCAGGACACCCCGGGCCACGGCCACCAGACGCTCCTGGTCGATCTCCGGGCCGGGGATCCGCCGGGTGACGCCGGCCGCCGCGGCCACCAGGGAGGGCTCCACCAGCGCGCGGAAGGCCAGGTAGTCGCGGGCGCTGAGCAGGTGCAGGGTGGCCCGGACGTAAGTGGCCCGTACCACCTCGCGCTTGTCCAGGGCCGCGCGCAGATCGTCGGCGCGGAACCCGGCCAGCCGGTTCCACAGGGCGAGGAACGGCGAACCCGGCTGCTGGGCCTGCAGGGCGAGCAGGCGTTCCACGGCGTCGGCCACGGACGTGTGCGCCCGCTCCAGCAGCAACTGCCGGGCCAGGGTGGCCCGGTTCAGTGCGCGACGGCTCAGGACGTCGGTCATGTCGCTCCTCGGATCGGGTGACGCTCACAGCGGCAAGCTAGGGCACGGGGGCCTCACCGCGGGAGCCCGCTGCCGGTGACGGTGCGTGCCCGGGCGGCTGCCCTGCGGCGGACCGGCTCCGCAGCCGACCGCGGCCCCGGTCCGGGCGCCACCGGCGCGGATGCCGTCCGGCGGGACGAGTGACAGACTGAAGCCTCGGAGCCGGAGGCCCGCGGCAGCCGGCTCGGGGCCTGCCCGTGCGCCTGCCGGATGGGAACCGTCCATGACTTCTGCGACCTCCTCAGCGCTGTACGGAGGCGTCGGCCTGCTCGACCACATGCGCACCGTGCTCCCCACGGCCCGCGACCGGGGTCTCCGCGTCTGCGCGTCGAGCCGGCGGAAGCCCCGGGCGGATGCACGTACGGCAACCGGGCGGAGAGGGCGGTGACACGCTGTGAGCGTGACCGGAGAAGGAGCCGGCGGAACGCGCGGGGCACTGGCCGGGCAGACGGTCGTGGTGGTGGGAGGCAGCGGCGGCATCGGCCTGGAGACCGCGCGCCAGGTGCGTGCGGCCGGCGGCGAGCTGGTGCTCGTCGCGCGCGACGCCGAACGCCTGCGGCGGGCGGCGGACGAACTGGGCCCGCGGCACACGGCCGCGTTCGACGCCCAGGACACCGCCCGTCTGGAGGGGTTTCTCGGCGAGTTGCCCGGTCAGGTCGACCATGTGATGGTCACGGCGGGCAGCCCGTCGTACACCCCCCTCGACGACCTCGACCTGACCGACGCCGGCCGTGCCTTCGGCGGGCGCATCGCGATGCTGCTCGCGGTGGCGCGGGCGAGCCGGGAGAAGGTCACGGCAGGGGGGACGCTGCTGTTCATCGGCGGCACCGGTGGGCGCCGGCCCGCCCCCGGAATGGCCGTGACGGGCGCCCTCACCGCCGCGCTGCCCGCGCTGACCGCCAACCTGGCACTGGAGGTCGCCCCGGTCCGGGTCAACCTGATCGCGGCCGGGTTCGTGGACACCCCGCTGTCGGCCTCCCTCCTCGGTGACCGACTGGAGGCCCGGCGCGAGGAACTGAGGCGGACCCTGCCCATCCGACGGGTGGTCGGACCGGCGGACGTCGCCGCCCTCGCGCTGCACATCATGACCAACGGCGCGCTCACCGGAGCGACGTACGACATCGACGGCGGCCAGCAACTCGTGACCCACTGAGCACCGAGACGGGAAACGCAAGCCATGGACATGAAACTGGAGATCGTCGTCGTGCCGGTGGCCGACGTGGACCGCGCCAAGGACTTCTACACCGGGCTCGGCTGGAGGCTCGACGGGGACTTCGCCCCCGAGGACGACTTCCGGGTGGTGCAGGTGACCCCTCCGGGTTCCCCGGCGTCGGTCATCTTCGGCCGATCGGTCACCGACCGGCCCCCCGGCTCGGCCCAGGGCCTGTACCTGGTCGTCGACGACATCGAGGCCGCCCATGAGGAGCTGACGCGGCACGGCGCCGACCCGAGCGAGGTGTTCCACGACGCCGGCGGGATCTTCCACCACGCCGGCACCGAGGCCCGGGTGCCCGGCCCCGATCCGAAACGCGGCAGCTACGGCTCCTACCTGACCTTCAGCGACCCGGACGGCAACGGCTGGTTCCTCCAGGAGGTGACCACCCGGCTGCCGGGGCGGCTGGACCCCGCGACCACCTCGTTCTCCTCGGCCGACGACCTGGCGAGCGCCCTGCGGCGGGCCGCCGCGGCACATGGCGAGCACGAGGCGCGCACCGGGGCGGACGACCCGGACTGGCCGGACTGGTACGCGCGCTACCTGGTCAGCGAGCAGGCCGGAACGGAACCGCCCTCCTGAATCCGGCCGCCGGTGGACCCGGAGTCCTGGAACGCGTACGTCCCTCACCCCGGCCCTGGCAGGATGCACGGTGACATCAGCGTGGGGAGGCGGCGACTTCGATGGACCCGAGTTCGATCACTGTCCTCGTGACCCTCGCGGGCGGACCGGCCGACGGCCGGACCGGGCATCTGCCGCTGCCCGAGGCGACGGGCGAGGTCACCGTCGACGGACCTATCGGTGCGACCCGGGCCCGCCTCTGGAGGTGCGGGACACACCACAGGGGCCGGCCCAGGTGATACGGCCTGCCTCCCTCTGAGCGGTGAGCCGCCCGAGGCATCCGTCAGCCCAGGTAGAAGTCCTTGCGAGCCGCCACGAACTCCTCGATCGTCCGGGCGGGGGCGCCGGTCAGACGCTCGACGTCGCCGGAGGCCCGGTCGTAGCGGTTCTGCTGGTGCAGTCGGCACATGGTGACGATGTGCTGCTCGACGTGCGGCGGCAGGCCGATCGCGGAGAGCACCTCCTCGCGCCACCGGTCGAGCGGCACGTCCACGTACGACACCGGCCGGCCCAGCGCCTTGGAGAAGGCCTCGGCCATCTCCGTCATGTCGACCGTGCGCGGCCCGGTCAGCTCGTAGACGTGTCCCACGTGCGGCAGGGGGTCGCGCAGCACGGTCGCGACCGTGCGGGCGACGTCGTCCACGGCGATCGGCGACGTGCGTCCCGCCCCGAACGGCAGCACGATCGTGCCGTTCTCGCGGATGGTCCGCGCCGGCAGCGTGGTGAACAGCGGGTTGTCCAGGAACGACGTCGGCCGGATGTGTACGACGGGCAGGCCGGACCAGTTCAGCACCTGCTCGGCCAGCCAGTGCAGCCGCTGCTGGTGGGACTCGGCCGTGCTGGTGGCGGTCATCTGCGACACCGTCATCTGCGACAGGCCGACGAGAGCGCCCAGTTTGCCGTACTCCCGCGCGACGCTCGCCACGACGGTCGCCGCGAGGAGGTGGTCGGGCGACACCGGCATGGCGAAGTACAGGGTGTCCACGCCCTCCAGGGCGGCGGCGACGGTCTCCGGGCGCGTGAGGTCACCGAGGACGGTGTCCGCGCCGAGGGCGCGCAGGTGCGCGGCACGGTCGTCGTCCCGGCGCACCATGACGCGCACGGGGACGTCCTGGGCCCGCAGTCGCGCGACGGCGTTGCGGCCCACGTCGCCCGCTCCTGTGATCAGGACGAGATTGCTTCCGGTCATCAGCTGGGCACCTTCTGTGTGGGGGGCGGACACCGCGTGCACGCGGCCATTAGGAGCATATGCTCCTAATGGGGTAAGTACAATGGCCGGCCGCGCGGCACCGGCCCCTTGCGGGCGCCCTTCGAGCGTACGCCCGTGCCGAGGGGGCGTCGCGGCCGGACGGCGGGAGGCCGGGCGGGGCCGGACCGGACGCCCGCGCGGTTAGGTGCATATACTCGTACGTGGATTCCGGTATCCGGAGGAGATCATGACTCGCCCCGAGACAGACACCGTCGAGCTGTGCAACAACCTGGCCCTGCGCAAGGCGTCCCGATACCTCGGCGCCACCTATGACAAGGCGCTTGCCCCGACGGGTCTGCGAGCGACGCAGTTCAGCATCCTGCAGAAGCTGAGCACCCAAGAGAAGATCACCATCTCCAGCCTCGCCGAGATGATCGCCATGGACCGCACCACCCTGGCCACCAATCTCAAACCTCTCGCGCGCGAGGGCCTGGTCACGGTCGAACCCTCGCCGACGGACCGCCGGGCCCGCATCGTCACCCTCACCGAGGACGGCCTCGCCCGGATGAAGGCCGCCCTCCCGTACTGGCGCACCGTGCAGTCCCAGTTCGAGGACAGCTTCGGGCGCGAGGAGGCGGCCCGGCTCCGTGCCACGCTCGAAGGCGTCCTCGGCACCGGATTCCAACCCTGGGCCGAGTGACGGAGGGGCACCCAGCCGGCCCCGGGTGCCGCGCCGGAGGGCGGGGGACCGGCACGCCGGTGTAGACGACCGGTCGTACACTTGCCTCATGGGACGTAGCAGTGATGCGAAGGAGAAGATCCTGGCCGCCGCGCAGTCGCTCATCGAGCTGCGCGGCTACTCGGCGCTGGGTGTGGCCGAGATCTGCAAGGCCGCCGGGGTGCCGAAGGGCAGCTTCTACTACTTCTTCGAGTCCAAGGAGGCTCTTGCCCTGGCCGTCCTCGACCAGCACTGGGAGACCCAGCGCGGTGACTGGGCCCGGGTCCTCCGGGCAGACGGTGAGCCGTTGTCGCGGCTGCGCCGGCTGTTCGAGGAGACCGAGGCCGGCCTGCGCGCCGGTCAGCAGAGCTGCGGAACCGTCTCCGGATGCATGTTCGGCAACCTCACCCTGGAGCTGAGCAACCAGACGGAGCCCATCCGCGAACGCCTGCAGCAGATCTTCGAGGCCCAGGTCGAGATGGTCGAGAAGGTCGTCGTCGAAGCGCAGGAGCGCGGTGAGGCGAGCGTCGGCAGCGCCCGGGAGGCCGCCCGGTCGATCGTCGCCCAGCTGGAGGGCCAGGTGCTGTTCGCCAAGCTCTACAACGACACCCGGCACCTCGACGCCCTGTGGGAGAACTGCCTGTCGCTGCTTTCCGCCCGCCGGACGGACACGGCGGCCGTCAGCCCCTGACGCGCCCCGGCCCAGCGGGCGCGCCCGCAACCGGCCGGCACGAACGCGCCGCACGCTCCCGCGAGTTGCGGCTCGATCGGTGCGTGTTACCCTGCCCGCGGTCACGGTCGATGGGCACGGGGGAGACACGGTGGGCTCGCAGGGCGACCAGGTCAAGGCACCCGCACGCGTTGCCGAGCTTCCGGTGTACGACCCCTGGGGCTCGACCGCGTGAGTCAGCGAGGACGACTGCGTCAACGGCCACACTTCCGCGGTAGCAGGGGCGGTTGCGGTGCCGCGATCGCGATGGCCGCGCTGCTCGCCCTCTCCACGGGCTGCGGCTCGGGCGCCGACGAACCGGCCGGCCGCCCCACGAGCCACCCGGTGAACGACACCAGCATCACTGCCGAGCCGGGCGAGCGCTTCACGCTCACCGTCGACCAGAACGCCTCCACCCGCGAGTACTGGTACCTGGTCGACCCCGAGCCCGACCGCTCGGTGCTGGTCGGCCGGGGTCAGCAGCACGCGCCGGACTCCGGCGGCGAGCCGGTGGACGGTGCCGGCGGCCGGCTCACCTTCACCTTCGAGGCCAAGGGCAAGGGGACCACCCGGTTCACGCTGCTGCACTGCACGTTCACCACCTGCCAGGGCAACACCTCCACCCGGCCGCCCGAGACGACCGGACCCTCCGCCACCCCGAGCACGGGGACGGCCACCCCCACCCGGGCCCCCGAGCGCATCACCTACACCGTCACCGTCGACTGAGCGGCCCTGGCCGACACCGTGCGCGCCGGCGGGCCGGTCCGCGCCCCCGAGCTGCCGAGCCCCTGTCCGGCCGGACGGCGGCCGTCCTGGTGGGCGAGGTCGCGCCACCGACATCAGGGGCCTCGCTGCGAGTGGAGCGGTGGAGCCACCGGTCCCTGCTCCTGGCGCCCCCGGCCGCGCAGGCCGGTTCACCGAAGCCCGCGGCGTCCCAGCCGGTCGCGCAGACGGTCCCACGGGCCCCAGACGGCGGAGGTGAGCCTGGTGAGGGCCGGCGAGTCGGGGGCGTCAGGGCGGGGCCGGGTGGGTCCGACGGCTCGCGTGCGGCGGGTGTCGGCCCCCGCCTCGCGCAGGGCGGCTGCGGGGCCCATGGCCTGAAGGCGGGGGAACAACCGCTGTTCCAGCCCCACCACGTGCTCGGTGACGCCCGAGACGAGGCCCAGCAGGAGGTGCACGTACTCTTCGCTGCGTGCCGGGACGGTCTCGAGGGACTTCAGTGTCCGCTGGATGTCCTCGTCGACGGCGAGCAGCTCGTTCACCCCCTTGTCGCCGTCCACGACGTAACGGTGCACGAGCGGGTACAGACTCTCCTTCTCCGCCACCAGATGGCTCACCAGGCGGCCGCTGACCTGTTCCACGAGTGACGTGCGCTCGTCACTGCCGGGTGGTGCGGACCGCACCCGGTCGAGAAGGCCCTGGATCGCGCGGTGGTCCGCCGCGAGCTGTTCGATGATGCCGCCGTCACTCCCCACTCGAGCTCCCTGAAAGGCGAGGCACCGGTGATCACCGGCAGGTGCCGCTCCTGAATGCCCGCACCGCCGCCGTTTCATTCCGGCCACGCGGGCGGGGCTGGTTGAGGAATGCGGCCTTCGGGTATCCGAGCGCCCGTCGCGCGAGCCGTCGGGCCGTGCGGCGCACACGAGGGCCGGGCGGAAGAGGAGTGGTCGGGCGTGCTACTACGGCGGCGCAGGGAGAGGATGAGGGCGTGGGCACGGCAGACGGGGTTCCGGGCGTACGTCGCGACCGACCGGCGCTCGCCCGTGTCGGAACTGGCCGCCCGGCTGCTGCGCAAGGCCTTCCCCGATCACTGGTCGTTCCTGCTGGGGGAGATCGCGCTCTACAGCTTCGTCGTCCTCGTGCTGACGGGGACCTACCTGACGCTCTACTTCGATCCCAGTGTCGCCAGGGTGCCGTACCACGGCTCCTATGAGCCCTTGCAGGGGCTGCTCGTCTCGAAGGCGTACGAGTCGACCCTCCACATCAGCTTCGACGTGCGCGGCGGTCTGCTGATCCGTCAGATGCACCACTGGTCGGCGCTCGTCTTCGTGGCCGCCATCGGAGTCCACATGCTGAGGGTCTTCTTCACCGGTGCCTTCCGCAGGCCCCGGGAGCTGAACTGGATCATCGGCGTGACGCTGTTCCTGCTGTCCTTGCTGGAGGGTTTCTGCGGCTACTCGCTGCCGGACGACCTGCTGTCCGGTACGGGTCTGCGCACCGCCAACTCCATCGTCCTGTCGATCCCGGTCGTCGGCACCTATCTGAGCTTCCTCCTGTGGGGCGGCTCCTTCCCCGGGACCGCGATGAACCGGCGCCTGTACATCGTCCACGTGCTCTTCGTCCCCGGCGCGTTGCTCGCTCTGATCACCGTGCACCTGATCCTGGTGGTGTACCTGAAGCACACGCAGTGGGCCGGACGCGGCAAGACCAACCGCAACGTCGTCGGTCAGCCGATGTTCCCCTCGTTCGCCGTCAGGTCGGCCGGGCTGTCGCTGATGGTCGCCGGCGTCACCGCCCTCATGGGCGGGCTCGCCCAGATCAACCCTGTCTGGCTCTTCGGTCCCTACGTGCCCGACCAGGTCTCCACCGATGCCCAGCCCGACTGGTACGTCGGATTCCTCGAAGGAGCCCTCCGGCTGATGCCCGGCGTCGAATGGAACGTCGCCGGGCACACCTTCATGTGGAACGTCCTGCTGCCCGCTGTCGTGCTGCCGGCCCTGCTGTTCCTGGTGCTCTACCTGTACCCCTTCTTCGAGCGCTGGGTGACCGGTGACCTGGTGGAGCACCATCTGTGCGACCGGCCGCGTGACCGGCCCACCCGGACCGGACTCGGTGTCGGGGCCATCGCCTGGTACGCGGTACTGCTCATGGCCGGGGGCAACGACGTGATGACCGTCTGGTTCGGCGTCTCCGTCAACGTGCTGACCTGGATCTTCCGGGTCGCCCTGTTCGTTCTGCCGGTCCTCTCCTTCCTGGTGACCAAGCGTGTCTGCCTGGCCCTGCAACGGCACGACCGGCAACTGCTGGAAGAGGGCGAGGAGACCGGTGAGGTGTATCAGGACCTGGCGGGCGGGATCAGCGAGCAGCATGCACCGCTGGGCGCGGAGCAGCGCTACAAGCTGCTGGTGCGCGACATCCCGCGACCGATGGAACACCCGGGGCGGCGGGCGCCGTTGCTGAGCAGGCTCCGGGCTTCCTTGAACTCCTGGTACTACGGCGACCGGGTCGACATGCCGGCCACCGCGGAGGAACGCCTCCAGGTCAGCTCGCGCATCGCCGATCCGGTGGCGGGCGGCGTCGGGGAAGAGCGGGAGACGGGCTGAGCCTCCGCGGGTGCCGGGTGCCGGGTGCCGGGTGCCGGGTGCCGGGTGCCGGGTGCCGGGTGCCCGGGGGACGGCACGGCGGCGACAGGAAGCCTCGCCGCCCGCCTCACTCGCTCTCGCGTCCGCCGTACTGGAAGACGAGGCCGAAGACACCGAGCCCCAGGACACCGAGACCCATCAGGATCAGCCAGTCCCCGTACACGATCCCGTTGGCCACCAGCGTGGCGCCGGCGGCGGTCACCACCGGGTGCCGGCTGTGCGGGGGGAAGAAGTCGATGCGGCCACTGCGCTCCTGGATCTCCGCGTCGGAACGGTCCTCGGGACGGGAGCCCTTGCGCCGGTGGTTGACCATCGAGAAGAAGGCGATCACCGACGCCATGAGGAAGGAGACGCTGAGAGCCGCGATACCCGCGGGCTCCCGCGCGAACCAGATGTAGGCGACGTCGGTGACCAGGAAGAAGACGGCCACGCCCGCGAAGAGGTACGCCTCGGACTTCATTCGCTCTGTTTCCCTTCGGGGTCGGGGGTCGCCTCGACGGCTCCGCGTGCCTGCTGGGGCAGTTGCTCCTTGAACTCCGGGTGGTGCAGGTCGAAGGCCGGTGAGTCGGACCGGACCCGCGGCAGGGCGGTGAAGTTGTGCCGGGGCGGGGGACATGAGGTGGCCCATTCGAGTGACCGGCCGTACCCCCAGGGATCGTCCATGTCCACCTTCGGGGCGTACCGGGCGGTCTTCCAGACGTTGTAGAGGAACGGAAGGGTGGAGAACCCGAGCAGGAAGGCACCGATCGACGAAATGGTGTTCAGGGCGGTGAAGCCGTCGGCGGCCAGGTAGTCGGCATAGCGCCGCGGCATCCCGCTCTCGCCCAGCCAGTGCTGGACGAGGAACGTGGTCTGGAAGCCCACGAACAGGGTCCAGAAGTGGATCTTTCCGAGGCGTTCGTCGAGCATGCGGCCCGTCAGTTTGGGCCACCAGAAGTAGAAGCCGCCGAACATGGCGAAGACGATCGTTCCGAACAGGACGTAGTGCAGGTGGGCGACGATGAAATAGGTGTCGGTCAGGTGGAAGTCCAGGGCGGGTGAGGCGATGAGGACACCGCTGAGTCCCCCGAGAAGGAAGGTGACGAGGAAACCGAGCGCCCACAGCATGGGTGTCTCGAAGGAGAGACTGCCGGACCACATCGTCCCGATCCAGTTGAAGAACTTCACGCCGGTCGGCACGGCGATGAGGAAGGACATGAAGGAGAAGAACGGCAGGAGAACCGCACCCGTGGCGAACATGTGGTGGGCCCATACGCTGGCCGACAACATGGTGATCGCGATGGTCGCGCCGACCATGCCGACGTAGCCGAACACCGGCTTGCGGCTGAACACCGGGATGATCTCCGTGACGACGCCGAAGAACGGCAGCGCCACGATGTACACCTCCGGATGGCCGAACCACCAGAACAGGTGCTGCCACAGCAGGGCCCCGCCGGTGGTCGAGTCGAAGATGTGCGCGCCGTACTGCCGGTCGGCCATCAGAGCCAGCAGGAGGGCCGTGAACGGAGGAAACGCGAGCAGGACGAGGATCGAGGTGAACAGCACGTTCCAGGTGAAGATCGGCATCCGGAACATCGTCATGCCCGGACAGCGCAGGCAGACGATCGTCGCGATGAAGTTGACGCCGCCCAGCGTGGTGCTCACACCGGAGAGCACGAGCCCCATCGCCCACACGTCACCGCCGTGGCCGGGACTGTGCACCGCGTCGTTCAGCGGGGAGTAGGCGAACCAGCCGAAGTCGGCGGGGCCGTTGCCGAGCAGGAATCCGGACAGAACCGTGAGGCCCCCGAAGAGGAACAGCCAGTAGGTCAGCGCGTTGAGCCGGGGGAACGCCACGTCGGGAGCCCCGATCTGCAGGGGCATGATGGCGTTCGCGAGGCCGGTGAAGGTCGGCGTCGCGAAGAGCAGCATCATGATCGTGCCGTGGATCGTGAACAGCTGGTTGTACTGCTGCGCGGAGACGATCTGGAGCCCCGGCCGGGCAAGTTCGGCACGCATCAGCATCGCCATCAGACCGGCGACGAGGAAGAAGCCGAACGACGTGACGAGGTAGAGATTCCCGATCTTCTTGTGGTCGGTGGTCGTCAGGTAGTCCCTGATCCTGTCACCCGTGTGCACGCGGGGGCCGCGGGAGGTGTCATCTTCCCGCCCCAGCCCCGGGTGCGTCTTCGACATGTGCGCCCTCCAGGCGGTGCGCCGGTGAGCCGGCATCCGTGACGAACCCGAGGGGGTTAGCCACCACGCCTCGTCGGCAAACATGTCCGCCTCACCGGCCGCGCCGTCGGCCGTTCGGCCCAAGGGGGCTGCTCAGCCGACACGGAGGCCGAGGACACGGAGGACACGGAGCGCCCCGACACCTTGGTTCAGGTCCGAGGTACCGGGGCAACCCCCGGGGCCGACGTACCGCGCCCCGGCTCAGGGCGGCAGCGCCGACGCGTCGTTGAGGCGCACGGCGCACTCCAGCAGGAGGGCGTGGACGAACGTCTGGGGCAGGTTGCCGCGCAGCTGGCGCTGACGTACGTCGTACTCCTCCGCGAACAGCCCCGACGGCCCGCAGGCCGCGCGCGTCCGTTCGAACCAGCGCAGCGCGCCGGTCCGGTCGCCGAGGTGGTCGGTGGCCAGCGCCATGGTGAACCCGCAGAGCAGGAACGCCCCCTCTGCCTCGCCCAGGGGGATGCCGGGGCGGCGGAAGCGGTAGAGGTAGCCGTCCTCGGCCAGTTCGTCCTCGATGAAGCGGCGGGTGGCCGCGCTGCTCGGGTCGTCGGCGGACGGGCAGCCCCGGGCAAGCGGCGTGAGCAGCGCGGCCTCCGGCCCCTCGTCGTCGGCGGCCCGGCGCCAGCGGCCGCCGGCGT